>CATYZV010000031.1 GCA_958415865.1 uncultured Selenomonadaceae bacterium | reverse complement strand
CTTTATATCACTCAATAAGTAAGTAATAATTATTATATTATTATATAAGACTGAACTACACGGCTTTATTATCTACTGTGTCGTTCAGTGTTTTTATGTAGGAGGGGTACCTATGGAAAAGTATGATTCTATTTGGGACATGTACAAGAAAAAAGGCATGAGCCGACGTTCCTTCATCAAAGCTTGTACAGCTATGGCTGCTATGCTGGGCATCGCACCGTCCATGCTGTCTGATGTTGTTGAAGCAGCGGAAAAACGCCTGCCTGTAGTCGTTTGGCTGCACGGCCATGAATGTACGGGATGCAGTGAAGCATTTTTGCGTTCCGGTGCACCGATGACCTCGGATGTTGTTCTCAACATGATCGCTCTGGAATACGACGACACGGTAGCTGCTGCCTGCGGCCAGCCGTTTGAAGAACATCTGCAGGAAATCATAAAAGCTTACGATAGTCAGTACATTCTGGCTATCGAAGGTGCTGTGCCGCTTCTGGCTGATTCCGGCTACTGCATGGTCGGCGGCCACGCATTCATCGATCAGGTGAAGGAAACTGCTGCTCATTGTGCTGCTATAATCAATTACGGTTCATGTTCCTGCTGGGGCGGCATTCAGGCTGCAAGACCGAATCCGAGCAAGTCAGCAGCTATTTCAGAAGTCATCGGCAACAAGCCTATCGTCAATGTGCCCGGCTGCCCGCCTATCCCTGAAGTTATGACCGGTGTTATCGCCCATTATGCTATGTTCGGCAAACTGCCGCCGGTAGACAGTGAAGGCCGTCCGAAACAGTTCTTCGGCAATCGCCTGCATGATACGTGCTACCGCCGTCCGTTCTTCGATGCCGGACTGTTTGCTGAGGATTTCAACGACAAGGGTGCAAAAGCCGGCTGGTGCCTGTACAAACTCGGCTGCCGCGGACCGGAAACGTATTCTTCCTGCGGCAATCTGCGCTGGTGGAACGGGCTTTCTTACCCTGTTCAGTCCGGTGCAGGCTGTATCGGCTGCACGAACAAGCACTTCTGGGATGAAGATCCGCTTTACAAACGCATGCCGGATATCCCCGGTGCCAGCATGTTCGGCTTCGGCAATGTCGACAAGATCGGTGTCGCTGCTACGGCTGCAATGGGCGTCGGCATAGCGGGTCATGCTGCTATGTCTGCCGTGCAGAAGAAAATGCGCGACAAAAAAGAAGCAGAAGAACACGATCAGCATAAATAAGCCAAAGGGCGATAAAGCATAGAACTTATAATATAGAGATAAGGAAGGTTGATTACTAATGGCACATATCGTAGTCGATCCAATTACACGTATCGAAGGTCATCTGCGCTTGGAATTGGAAGTCGAAGGCAATAAAGTAACGGATGCCATCTCCAGCGGCACTGCATGGAGAGGTCTTGAACTGATAGCAAAGGACCGCGATCCGCGCGATCTGTGGGCGTATATTCAGCGTATCTGCGGCGTATGCACGACGGCACACGCTCTGGGCTGTGTGCGTGCAGTTGAAGATGCTCTCGGCATAAAGATTCCTAAGAACGCCAACTACATCCGCAATATCATGGCTGCTACGCTGGGCGTACATGACCATCTTGTTCATTTTTACCATCTGCATGCTCTTGACTGGGTAAGCCCCATTGAAGCACTGAAAGCAGATCCGGCTGCTACTGCTAATTTGCAGAATACGGTTCTGGCAAATTACAAGCTGCCGTTCAAAGGTCCTATAGATTACGATTTTTCAGCGTACCCCAAAGAATTTCCTAAAGCTACGGCATCGTATTTCCAGGCTATTAAAGATAAAGTTCAAGGTCTCGTAGACGGCGGACAGCTCGGTATTTTCGCTGCTAACTGGTGGGATCATCCCGACTATCAGATTCTGCCTCCGGAAGTTCATCTGATGGCAGTAGCTCATTATCTGAACATGCTCGACAAACAGCGTGAAGTCGTTATCCCGCACGTTATATTCGGCGGCAAGAACCCTCATCCTCATTACGTAGTAGGCGGTATGCCCTGCGCTATTTCCATGGATGAAATGAATGCTCCTGTAAACAGCCAGCGTCTGGCTGCTGTAGAAACTTCTATTAATCTTAGCCTCGATCTCGTAACGAATTTCTATCAGCCTGACCTCTTGGCTATCGGCCATATCTACGCACAGAAGGGCGCAGGCCTCGATGGCGGCGGACTTGCCGGCAAGCGCGTAATGAGCTTCGGCGCATTCCCGGATGAACCTTTCACCGGCGCATCAAACGGCGACTGGTTCGATCAGATTTTGATTCACAGCAATGCAGTCGTAGAAAACTTCGCCGGCGGCGTTATGAATGCTACGATTACGGATATTTCGTCGGATGATCTCAAAGATCCGGAAGCTATCACTGAAGGCACTGCTCATTCCTGGTACAAGGACAATGGCAATCTCCATCCTTGGGACGGCAAGACAGAAGCTGAATACACCGGTCCGAAAGTCGGCACGAAGAGCCATTGGGAACAGCTTGACGAAAAGGGCAAATACTCCTGGATCAAGACTCCTCTGTGGCACGGCAATATGGTAGAAGTAGGCCCTCTGGCTAAATACATCATCATTTACACTAAAGTAAAACAGGGCAAGCTCCAGCCGAACTGGGCAGAACAGATGATGGTCGATCAGGTTGATGCTATCTCCAAGCTGCTCAACGTCGCACCGGAAAAATGGCTGCCGTCTACGCTGGGCCGCACGGTTGCCCGCGGACTCGACGCACAGCTCAATGCCTGCATGAGCAAGTACTTCTTTGACAAACTCGTCAAAAATATCGCTAACGGCGATACGGATACGGCAAATGTTACGAAATGGGATCCTACTTCCTGGCCGACAGATGAACTGCGCGGCGTAGGTCTCTATGAAGCTCCCCGCGGTGCATTGAGCCACTGGATCGTCATCAAAGACCGCAAGTGCAGCAACTATCAGGCTGTCGTGCCTACGACTTGGAACTCCGCTCCGCGTGATGAACAGGCAGGCCACAGTGCATTTGAAAGCACGATGATCGATACGGCTGTGAAGATTCCGGAAAAACCGCTGGAAATCGTCAGAGCAGTCCGTTCTTTCGACCCGTGCCTGGCATGTGCTACGCATCTGTATGACGCAAAAGGAAAGACGATCAGCACAGTCAATACCGACCCGTATTTCAGAGGTTGAAAAGGGGGTAGCTTTTTATGAAAGATTATACAACTGAAGAACAGCTTCGCCAGGTTCCAGAAGGCAAGCTGCAAAAATACTATATCTTCAGTCCGTTTTTGAGAATATTTCATTGGATCATGGTCTGGTGTATAGCTATTCTGTTCATAACAGGATTATTCATCATGAACCCTATTTCCGGCGGCCCGTCTAGTGAGCCTACTTTGGCTGACTGGCGTTTGTCGGTGGATTTGATCCGCAACATTCACTTTATGGCTGCATTTGTATTTACAGGTTCCTTCCTGCTCAGAATTTACGGCTGGATAATCAACCGCGGCGACCGCCTGCTGCCCAAGTTCTGGACGGTAAAATTCATGGAAGAAACTGTAGAAGTAGGCATGCACTATGCACTTTTGAAATACAGCCACAAGCAGTACCTGCGCAATCCGCTGGCACGTGCTTCGTACCTCGGCCTGTACGGAATGGTATTCGTTGAATTCGTTACGGGCTACGCTATGTACTTCATGCCCAACGGCACGGGTATGCCGGCTTCCTTATTCGGCTGGAGCATCGGCCTTTGGGGTGAAATGATGTTCCATTGGGTACATCACATTTTTGCATGGCTGATCGTATTCTTTGCTATGGGTCATATCTACATGGTATTCAGAGCAGACTTGATGGAACGCGAAGGCGAAGCATCGAGCATGTTCTCCGGTGCCAAGACGATAGCACATATACCGTCTGATATCGACGATCTCAAAGATAAGTACGGCCGTATTGCTAAAAACTGAGGAGATGGATATTTATGTGTCTTACCTGCGGCTGCCTGTTTGGAGGCAAGGGAAATAAGCTGAGATTTAAAGTCGAAGGCTATACGAAAGAAAACGCCAAGGACATGAAGGATCATCTGATGGGCCTTCCGGGCGTTTACAATGTTCATATCCATGCGCATAACGGTGAAACCACGATTAATTACAATCCTGCGAAAACACCGCTGACACAGTTGACGGCTGAGTTTGCTCAGCGCGGTTTTACTGTTCTGCTGTAAGAAGGGAGAGCAGCCGGGTTAAGTTTGCCCGGCTGTTTTTTATCATTTAATATGCACGAAATGGCATTGGCAGAGGGAATAATAGACATTGTTCTCTCATATGCCGATAAAAATAAAGCGAAGAAAGTAACTGAAATATCTGTGCTCGTGGGCGAAATGACAGGCGTGGTGCCTGAATCGCTCGATTTTTGCTTTACTTCACTGGCAAAAGGCACTAAGGCAGAAGGCGCAAAGCTCATCATGAAGCACTGCCCTCTTGTCGCCAAGTGCATGGACTGCGGCACAGAAACAAAGGTTGAACGGTATAAATTCATCTGCCCTGAATGCGGTTCCTCGCGCATGGAGATCGTATCGGGCAGAGAGCTTCGCGTAGAATCACTGGAGGCTGAATAGACAATGGACATACCTGTAATGCAGGATATACTGGGCAGAAATGATGCTATCGCCGGCAAGAACAAGGCTCTGTTTGACAAGCACGGCATTTTGGCACTCAATCTGCTCGGCTCGCCCGGATCGGGCAAAACGACGCTCTTGGAACGCACGATCGCCAATTTGAAAAAAGATCTGCGATTGGCTGTAATAGAAGGAGATCTGTTCACCGATAAAGATGCGGACAGGATAGCGGCGCACGATGTGCCCGTAATTCAGATCAACACGAACGGCGGCTGCCATCTGGACGCGCCGATGGTTGAAGAAGTTCTCGCAGATTTGAATCTGGATGATATAGATGTCATCGTCATTGAAAATGTAGGCAATCTCGTCTGCCCGGCGGAATTCGTCTTGGGCGAAGATTTGAAGGTAACGGTGCTGAGCATTACGGAAGGCGATGACAAGCCGCTTAAATACCCGATTATTTTTAAGGAATCGAAGGCTGCTATACTGAATAAAGTCGATATACTGCCGTTCTGTGATTTTGACATAGAAGCGGCAAAGCGCGACCTAAAGTGCATTCATCCGCAGATTGAAATAATGGAAACGGCTGCTTCTAAGGGTCAGGGCATCGACGAATGGTGCGACTTCATCCGCCGTGAATTTAAAAAGAAACAGCAGGCTTTGCAGGCAAAATAATCATTGAATTGGGGAGGTACCTATGGCAGATATTACGGTTGTCGGCGTAGGCAACACCATAATGACGGATGACGGCTTCGGCGTGCGCGCAGCTGAACAGCTGCAGCAGATGACGGATTATCCCGATTTTGTGCAGATATTAGACGGCGGCACGTTGGGCATGGATTTGATGCCGTACATCGCAGGTACGAAGAAACTTTTATTCATCGATGCTATCAATATAGATGCTCCGATTGCCAGCTACCATCAGTTCACAGGCGATGAGCTGAATGCTTATTTTAAGGATAAGCTTTCAGTCCATGACCTGGGGCTTAATGATATGCTTGCTGTCTTAAAAGTAACCGGCGAGCCGGTGGAAGAAGTCATCGTCATCGGCGTAACGCCTGAAATCGTTACGATGGGGCTGGAGCTGACCGACAAAGTAGCAGATCAAGTTCCTAAAGTTGCAGTTAAGGCAAAGGAGATTGTCGATAAATGGGTGGCTCAGCACAAGGCGTAATTCGCCGGCGCATCAGAGTCCGGGGCATAGTACAGGGCGTGGGTTTCCGCCCATACATCTACCGCTTGGCAAAATCATACGAGCTGACAGGCCGGGTGCTGAACGACAGCGAAGGTGTGCTGATAGAGGTGCAGGGCAGTTTAGAGCAGCTAAACGCCTTTGCCGCCGAGCTGCCTGTATCTGCTCCTCCTGCATCACGCATAACTTCTGTTGAGCAGACAGATGTCAAGGCAGATACAGTAGAGCAGGGCTTTGTCATTGCGCCCAGCCCTGCGGCTGCAGAGCGGGAGGCGATGATTTCGCCGGATCTTGCCATATGCGATGACTGCCGGCGGGAGATAAAGGACAAATCCGATAGACGGCATGGATATGCTTTTACGAACTGCACGAACTGCGGTCCGCGTTTTTCCATCGTGGAGGATGTGCCGTACGATCGCAAAAATACGACGATGAAGCACTTTACGATGTGCGGTGAGTGTCAGGCGGAGTACGATGATCCATCTGACCGTCGGTTTCATGCTCAGCCCAATGCCTGCGCTGTCTGTGGTCCTTCGTACCGTTTATTTGGCAAAAAAGGCGAGATTCACTGCGAGGATGTTATCAAAAAAGTACATTCTTTAATTAAAGCCGGCAGTATAGTAGCTGTTAAAGGCATAGGCGGCTATCATCTGGCCTGCGATGCCCGCAATGAAGATGCCGTATCTAAATTGCGGGCGCGCAAGGTCAGGGAAGATAAGCCTTTTGCCGTGATGGCGGCAGATATGCAGACGATCAGGCAGATCTGCACAGTTAGTCCTGCGGAGGAAAGGCTGCTTTCCTCCGCTGCCGCTCCTATTGTATTGCTTCGCAAGAACGAACATTACGATCTTGCTGAGCAGACCGCGCCGCAAAATGATTATCTAGGTGTAATGCTTGCCTATGCGCCGGTGCACTGCTTATTGCTCAAAAGCGGTGATGTCTTCGTGATGACGAGTGCTAACCTGAGCGATGAGCCGATAGTATACCGCGATGATGAACTGGACAGACTCGAAGTCATTGCTGATTATAAATTGATCCACAACCGTATTATCAACACGCGCGTGGATGATTCCGTAGTCAGAGTATTTCGCGGACATAAGATGATGATGCGGCGCAGCCGAGGCTTTGCTCCCGCACCTTTGAGGCTGCCGCTTGCTGATGAGAAATCAGTATTAGCCTGTGGTCCGGAATTAAAAAATACATTCTGCCTGACAAAGCACAATAGAGCATTCATCAGCCAGCATATCGGCGATTTGGAAAATATGGCGGTCAATGATTCCTACAGACAGAATATCAAGTTATTTGAACGATTATTCGATATCAAGCCCCAAGTGCTGGCGTGCGATATGCACCCGGAATATTTTTCGACGAAGTACGCTGTGCAGCGTGCCAAAGCGGAAAATTTACCGCTAGTAAGAGTACAGCATCACCATGCTCATATAGCTTCAGTGCTGGCAGAGCACGGGATAAAAGACAAGGTGATCGGTGCTGCACTCGATGGCACGGGCTACGGCGAGGACGGCAACATCTGGGGCGGAGAGTTTATGCTGGCTGATATTGCCTCGTATAAACGCTTGGGGCATTTTGACTACATGCCGCTGCCTGGCGGAGCTAAGGCAGTCAAAGAGCCGTGGCGGCTCGCTCTATGGCAGGCGTACAAACTCTACGGCGATGAGCTGGAGCATTTTTATCCGGAATTATTACAGCCGCCGGGATGGCAGCTGATGCTCAAAGCCGTGCAGAACGGATTTAATGCACCGCTGTCTTCAGGTGCCGGGCGCGTTTTTGATGCGGTATCGGCAATGCTCGGCATATGCCGTAGCATTAACTACGAAGGGCAGGCAGCTATTGAACTGGAACGAGCGGCGCAAAATGGCTGCGGCAGTGTTCTGCCGTATGAAATCAAAAAGCAGGACGGTCAGTACATCTTGGATTTTGCTCAAACGTATCGTGCTTTGTACAGCTTTAAGCAAAGCAGCAGAATCGCTGATGCTGCGATGTCTTTTCATTTGACAGCAGCCAAGGCAATAGCTGATATACTGCGGCGCATCAGTACAGATACCGGCATTTATAAAGTTGTATTCAGCGGCGGTGTCTGCCAGAATGTAACGCTGATGAATCTGCTCTATGATGAGCTGGGCAGTGAGTTTCATATATACATGAATGAACAAGTTCCGCCCAATGACGGTGGCCTGTCGTTTGGCCAGGCGGCTGCGGCACTCGCACGCCTTGAGGGCGGCATGATATAAAGAAGGGATTTACAATGTGTTTAGCAGTACCTGCTAAGATTATAAAACGCAAAGATATGATGGCATCGGTAGAAGTCGAAGGCGTATGCCGCGACATCAGCCTGATGCTGCTGCCGGAAGCAAAGGAAGGCGACTATATTCTGATGCACGCCGGCTTTGCTATTCAGATAATAGATGAAGAAGAAGCACGCATCACTACAGAAATGCTGAAAGAGGTGTTTGGCGTTGACGACGCTGAGTCCGCAGGAAACAAAGAGAGCGGCGCAAGGCCTGCTTAAAGAAATCGACAGGCTGATCGACCGTCCGGTGCGCTTCATGGAAGTCTGCGGCACGCATACGGTGGCGATTTTCCGCGCCGGCATCCGCCAGCTATTGCCGGAAAAGGTAGAGCTGGTCAGCGGTCCGGGCTGCCCGGTCTGCGTAACGCCCAATGATTACATGGATACGGCTATCGCTTACGCTAGGCGCAAAGACGTGATAATAACGACATTCGGCGATATGCTAAAAGTGCCGGGCACGACGAGCAGCCTTAATACAGTCAGAGCAGAAGGCGGCGATGTGCGCATAATATATTCGCCGCTCGACAGCTTGAAAATAGCAGCTGACAATCCGCAGAAAAAAGTCATTTTTCTAGCGGTCGGTTTTGAAACGACTTCGCCGACGGCAGCAGCAACTATACTGTCTGCCAAACAGCAGGGATTGAAAAATTTCTTCGTGCTGACGGCGCATAAATTGACACCGCCGGCTATCCGCGCTTTGCTATCGGATAAAAATATAAAAATCGACGGCTTTTTATTGCCGGGTCATGTCTGCGTAATCACCGGAGAACAGCCGTTTGATTTCATAGCTGAAGATTATCGTCTTCCGGCAGTAGTAGCAGGCTTTGAGCCGCTCGACATACTTCAGTCAGTCTATATGCTGGCAAAGCAGCTGCACGAAGGCAGAGCTGAAATCGAAAATGAATATAAAAGCGTTGTAAAGCGCGACGGCAATGTTCAGGCAAAGAAGATCATGGAAATGGTATACCAAAAGGCTCCGGCAAATTGGCGCGGCATCGGAAGAATTGAAAATTCCGGGCTTGATGTCAATGAAGCTTTTGCTCAATTTGACGCATTAAAGATGATTCCCGTAGATAAAGAAGAATCGAAAGAGCCTAAGGGCTGCCGCTGCGGTGAAGTGCTGCGCGGATTGGTGCGCCCGACGCAATGCCCTCTGTTTGGAAAAGTCTGCACTCCGATGCACGCTGTAGGCTCGTGCATGGTATCGGTCGAAGGAACGTGCGCGGCATGGTACAAATACGGCGCAAGGACATTTCATTTTGAATGATTAGGTGGTGGAATATATGGCAAGTGATGTTATAACGATGGCGCACGGCAGCGGCGGACAGGCAGGTCATGACCTGATGGAGCAGGTGCTGCTGCCGGCATTTGACAATCCCATACTGCGCGAGATGCACGACGGAGCCAAGCTGGACTTGACCACGAATAAAATAGCGTTCTCTACCGATTCATACGTGGTTCAGCCGCTGTTCTTTGCCGGCGGCAATATCGGCAAGCTGGCTGTCTGCGGCACGGTCAATGACCTCGCCATGACAGGAGCAATGGCAAAGTACATCTCTGTCGGCATGATCATCGAGGAAGGCTTTCCGATGAAAGACCTCAAAGAGATTGCAGCGACCATGCGCAAGGCTGCTGATGAAGCAGGCGTTTACATCGTAACAGGTGATACGAAAGTAGTGAATAAAGGCTCAGCTGACGGTATTTTCATAAATACGGCGGGCGTAGGAGAACGCATCGACGGCGTGGATATATCACCGTACAATGCCAAGCCCGGACAAAACATAATCGTCAGCGGCTATCTGGGCGACCATGCAGCTACCATCATGGCATTGCGCCATCAGCTGGAACTGCCCGATACAGTCAAAACCGACTGCGCACCGCTCAACCATCTCGTAGCCGATATGCTGGAGGCCGCACCTAATATCGCAGTGCTGCGCGATCCTACGCGCGGCGGCACAGCAGCAGTCCTCAACGAAATAGCGCAGCAGGCTAAAGTAGGCATACTGCTGGAAGAAGATTCCATTCCCGTGCGCGAAGAAGTCAGGGGCTTTTGCGATATATTAGGACTGGATCCGCTGTATCTGGCGAATGAAGGCAAGCTGATTGCCTTCGTAAATGATGAAGACACAGACAGAGTACTCGACATCATGCACAAGAACAAATACGGCACTAACGCAAGAGTCATCGGCAAAGTCATCGACAAGGCTATCGGTGAAGTCGGCCTGCGCACAGCAGTAGGCGGCATCCGCATTGTTGATATGCCGCAAGGAGAGCAGATTCCGCGCATTTGCTGAGGATTGATTATTATACGGTTTTAGCTAGAAAATTGTGTGATGATAAATTTTTAAAAATAAGTGTTGACAAAGCAGTGAAAGTCTATTATAATATTACAAGTCAACAGGACACAGGGGTATCGCCAAGTTGGTAAGGCACGGGTCTCTGAATCCCGCATGCGTTGGTTCGAGTCCAGCTACCCCTGCCATATGAATATAACACGCCGCTTTTAGAAGCGGCGTTTTTTTGTATTATAAATGAATGAGGGTCATATGAAGAATTTCAAGTATATTTTATTCGATTTGGACGGCACGCTGCTCGATTCCGGCGAGGGTATTATCAACGGGCTGAAGTACGGGCTGAAGCTACACGGCATTGATGAGCAGGATATGGCGGTGCTAAAGACTTTTGTCGGGCCGCCGCTGGTGCAGCATTTGATGGATGTGTATGGATTTTCCGAAGATGAGGCGCGGGCGGTAGTCGTCGATTTCCGCAAGTATTACGAACCGAAAGGCGTATTTGAAAACAGGGTTTATGACGGCATACCAGAGCTTTTAGAGCAGCTGCGCCAAATGGGAAGGCGCATCATGGTGGCTACGTCTAAGCCGGAGTTTTTGGCATATAAGATACTAGAGCAGCGCAGCTTGAAAAAATGCTTTGACTTCATCGGCGGCAGTGTGATGGATTTGAAGCGTACGACGAAGGCAGAAGTGATTCAGTACGTCTTAGAGGAAAACGGGATCAATGAAGCTAATTTCAAAGAGCTGGTCATGATCGGCGATACGAAGTACGATATCATCGGGGCGAAGAAGTTCAATATTACCACTATAGGTGTAACGTATGGCTATGGCTCAAGGCAGGAATTGGAAGATGCCGGTGCAGATTATATCATTGATTCACCGCAGGAAGTGCTTCAGATATTGCAAAATAAATAATGATGGAAATAGAGAAGCGTTTGGCTTCTCTAT
>CATYZV010000030.1 GCA_958415865.1 uncultured Selenomonadaceae bacterium | reverse complement strand
GCGTCAAGTAAAATATTGGAGGTCTTTTTTATGATAGGCATAATAGTAACAGGACATGGCAGCTTTGCTTCAGGGCTGGCATCTTCTATCGAAGTCATTGCCGGCAGACAGGACCATTTTAAGGCTATAGATTTTCCCATTGGCTCTACTAATATTGAATTGGCTGAGAAGCTAAATCAAGCGGTAAAAGAATTAGACTGCTCTGATATAATATTCTGTACTGATATAGCCGGCGGCACACCGTTTAACCAGAGTGTAATTCTTTCGACGCATCTGCCTCACAGCAAAGTTATCAGCGGTACAAATGTACCTGTACTGCTGGAAGCTCTATTCAGCCGTTTTAATCAGGATGCCTCAAGCATGGCGGATATACTCGTCGACAGCCATCAGTCGAGAATACAGGTATTCCAGCCGCGTTCCGGCATGGTAAAAAAACCGGGTGTAATTAATGGCTAAGACGGCAATTTTTGCTAGAGGTATTTTCACTGAGCATGGCATAGTGCGCGATAAATATCTATTAATAGACGGTAATAAATTTGCAGGATTTGCTCCGCTCGGTGAATTGCCGTCAGATATATCAATTAGGAAATATCCTCATTCGTATATTCTACCCGGACTGATAGATACGCATATTCACGGAGCCGTTGGCTGTGATACGATGGATGCGTCTTCTGATTCGCTTCAAAAAATCGGAGATTATCTGCTGAGTCAGGGGACTACAGCTTTTATGCCTACTACTGTTACTGCTCCGCTTGGCGATATCTACCGTGCTATCACTTCTGTCAGCCAAGCTCAAAATCGGCTGCATACAGCCCGCATACTCGGCATGTTCATCGAAGGACCTTACATAACTTCTGAACATAAGGGAGCACACCCTGAAAATTGTATCCGCCCTCTAAACAGAGATGAAATTCTCAAAATGAACCGGTTTGGCATAGTTAAGTCCATCATCATAGCACCGGAGAAAGAGAATGCCGCGGACTATACAGATTGGCTGACGCAAAAACTGGGCATAAGAGTATCTCTGGGACACAGCAGTGCAGATTATGACGATGCCTGCCGCTGCTTTGATGCCGGTGCAGATGCTTCTGTCCATACTTACTGCGGTATGAACAGCCTGCACCATCGCAGTCCTAATCTGCTGGGAGCAGCATTGACGCGCGATGATGTATATGCTGAGCTAATTGCTGACGGCATTCACGTATCTATTCCGGCTATAAAAATACTGATGCGCTGCAAGCCTGCCGATAAAGTCATACTGATAAGCGATGCTATCCGCGCCGCCGGTCTTGCTGACGGACGCTATATGCTAGGCATACTGCCTTTCAACGTAAAAAACGGCATAGCTCGCATCGACAGCGGCAATATTGCCGGCAGTACTTCTACATTATTAAAAGAAGTTAAGCTGCTGATCGAACAGGCAGATATTGAGCCTAGTGCAGCAGTCAATATGGCTTCGATAAATCCTGCTAGACGATTTCGCATGGATGACAAGCTGGGCAGCATCAAAATAGGCAAATATGCTGATTTTCTCGTTGTCAGCCCTAAGTATGAAGTTGAAGAGACTTGGCTGGGCGGACAATTGGCATTTCATAAAAATCAATAACTTCAAAAAGCATTTCCCTCATAGCTTATCTATTTTATCTAAATCAATAGCTTTACTGCTTGAACGGAAATGCTTTTGTCTTATCTGCACTCTTTATTTTTTGGCTGCAATATAATATAATTAAGTACTGGATTTTCAGGACTGCTGCCATAATTGCACAAATGACATAAAACTACTGCCTTATGAAAGGATTTTATTATGACAACTACTAAGCTGCGCCCGCTCACAGAAAGCAGCCTTTTGACCGCTTTGTCGGTAATCATCGGTGCGGCAGGACTTTACATTCCATTTGTGATACTGTTCTGGACACTGCCTATCACTATAATAACAGCAAGGCACAGCATTAAATACGGTACGCTCAGCATAATCATATCAACTATGCTGCTGTGTTTATTTCTGACACCGGTTACAGCACTGCCTCTAGCTGTAAGCTCTGCGCCGCTTGCTCTGACTCTCGGCTACGGATTTAATCACGGCTGGTCGGCTGTCAAGGTGTTCTTGAGTTCTTTTCTTGCTTCTGTAATCGGTACTGTATTATTCATTGCTCTTACATTTTATATGACAGGCATTAATATGTTTACCGATCAGATAGAAGTTTTTAAAACAGCGATGCTCGATACGAATGCTACATTTTCAGAAATGGGTGTTACTTCTGAAGCAATGCTCGATGCCAAGCGTCAGACCGATCACATTGTAAACATACTTATATTGGTCATGCCGATGATGTTTGTCCTAAATGCTTTGTTGAAGCTTGTGATCAACTACATGGCGAGCACTATGCTGTTAAAGAGGCTGGGAATGAATAATATCAGCAGCCTTCCGCCATTTACCAAATGGCATTTTCCCAAGCAATTCATCTATATTTATATTTTAGCCTTGTTGGGAATGTATTGGGGAAGTACACGAGATATTCAGCTTTTGTATCAGATATCTTTAAATGCTTATCTATTTTCTACAGTGATAGGTCTGATGCAAGGTCTGTCTGTTGTCCGCTTCTTCTACAAAGTCAAAAATTGGCCTACTGCAATCTGGATTTTCATCATTATCATGCTATGCGTAAATATGATAATAATTCAGCTGATAGCTATTGCTGGTTTCTTCGATATGATGTTTAACTATCGCAGCAGATATCAGGCAGGCGGCAAAAATTAGATGATTTAGGAGGTATATCATGCCTGGCAAATTATCTCTCTGGGTCGACATCTGCATAACGATGATAGTATCTATCCTGCTGCTTGTCATCATGCTCCAATATGATTGGTACATCGCTGTCGGCGGTATCATGCTCTGGTGCTGTCTGTTTCTCTATCTAAAAGAACGCAGCCAAGAACGCCGCCGCGTTCTTTGGTCATATTATGAGAATGTCATAAAAAATGTCAATGAGCTTTCCAATTATGCTCTTGAGAATCTGCCGCAGGTCATAATGGTCATCAACAAAGATATGCGCCTGGAATGGTACAATCATGAGCTGCAGAGGTGGTTGAAGCATCCGCCGGAAATAGGCTCTTTCGTAACGGATATGTGGCCTAATATGCCTGTGGATAATATCTGGGGACGCAATGGCCAGTGCATATTCTCACAGGATGACAAATTTTATATGGTAACACATCGCCCGGTTGCCACAGCAGAAGATGCTGAACTGATGACACTTTATATCTACGATGTTACGCCTTATGAACGCTTTAAACTGGAAACAGCAATGCGCACACCTATTTTCGGCTACATCCAAATTGATAATTACGATGATGTAATGCAGGGACTCAGTGAAGCTCAGCGCACTTCTATTTTATTTGAAGTGAACAGCCTGCTCGACAAATGGGCACATGCTCTGGGCGGTCTGCTGCGCCGTGTATCAGATGATATGTACATCATCATGATTGAACGTCATTCACTAGATCTAGCTATAAGAGAAAAATTTGACATTCTGGATAAAGTCCGCAAGCTGCACGGCGACAATAAGTTTCCTATAACATTGAGCATTGGGCTTATCCAATGCCGCCCTAATACCACAATGGAACAGATAGGTGCGATGGCTCAGTCCCATCTCGACCTCGTATTAGGACGCGGAGGAGATCAGGTAGCAGTAGACTTGGACGGCAAGGTTCAATTCTTCGGCGGCAAGACCAAAGCAGTAGAAAAGCATACGCGCGTTAAGGCACGTGTAGTTGCTCATGCTATATATGAACGAATGGAAAGTGCTGATGTCATCTTTGTCATGGGACATCACAATGAAGACTTTGACAGCTTAGGTTCTGCCATCGGCGTTGCCTGCATGGCACGTCAGATGAAAAAACCTGTCTACATCATTTTGAGCGATATGAATGAGGGTGTAGAAAAGCTGATCAATCTCTCCCGTACAGAGAAAGACTTTGAAAATCTCTACATTACGCCAAAAGAAGCACTTAATATGCCTGCCAACAACCCTATGCTGTTCGTAGTAGATACACATATACCGTATCTCGTTGCAGGGCCTGAGCTTTTGGATTCCATCAATAATATAATCGTCATCGATCATCACCGCCGCTCAGAAAATGTAATCAAAAATGCACTTTTAATCTATATTGAATCGTATTCTTCTTCTACGAGTGAGCTGGTAACGGAGCTTTTGATGTATTTCAACGACAATATCAAAATCTCACGCCTCGAGGCAACGGCTCTTTATTCCGGCATTGTCGTTGATACGAAGAACTTCAGGATAAATACAGGTGTGCGCACTTTTGATGCTGTTGCTTTTCTGCGCCGCTGCGGTGCAGATCCGGAAGTCGTTCACTATCTATTCCGCACTGATTATGAAACGAATCTGGCAGAGGGCATAGCGATTGCCAATTCACATCTTTATCCCGGCGGGCTGCTCGTTACAGTATGCCCCGACAAGACCGCTAATATTCAGGCTGTTTCCGGCAAGATAGCCGACGACCTGCTCCAGATAGAAAGCATACGCGTAACCATTGTATTCTTCAAATTAAAAGATAATCTTATCGGTGTCAGTGCCCGCTCCAACGGAGAAATAAATGTCCAAGTCATCATGGAACAATTCGGCGGCGGCGGCCATCAAAATGTCGCCGGCACTCAGGTCAAAAACCGTGTGCTGTCCGATTTGAAAAACGACATCGTTCAAGCTGCATTAAAACAAATGAAAGAGGTTGATCACAGTGAAAGTAATAATGCTTCAGGATCTAAAAAAAGTGGGAAATAAAGGCGACATCGTCGAAGTTGCAGAAGGCTACGGCAGAAATTACCTCATCGCCAAAAAATACGCTGTAGAAGCTACGGCTCAGAACCTCAATGAAGCCCGTGCCAAACAAAAATCTGCTGAACGCAAAAAACAGCAGGCTACCGATGAAGCACGCCTGATGGCGGCACAGCTCTCTCAGGTATCCATCACCATCCCTGTACGAGTAGGTGAAGGCAGCCGCCTGTTCGGCTCTGTAACGAGCAAAGACGTAGCAGATACGCTCAAGGCAAAACACAATATCGACATCGATAAACGCAAGATTGATATCAAGAACATAACCTGCCTCGGTGATTATACTGCTACTATCAAGGTTCATCCTTCCATCACCAGCCAAATCACCGTTCACGTTGTGGAAAAATAAGCCTATTCCCACAAGATAATAGAGAGGTCTTATGAGTATTTTCTCCCGTTTCTTCAAAAAAAATCATAAGGCTCGAGGCAAACAGGCTGCTGTAGAAATACAGCAGCCTGACGTTTATACCGAAAAGCCTCAAGCCAATCCCGATATTCCCAGCCCGCTCGATCATGAGATAGACGCTCTGTACGGTGTATTGACCGATACTGAAGGCTCTGATCATCTCGTCTTAAAAGCCGGCCGTCTAGGAGCGTTGAAACTGCTGCGCTCAAAAGTGCGCAATGAACGTGTGCTGGCACTGCAAAAGATCATATATGAAAATCCTACATTAGAAAAAGTGCCTGCTGACGATGAATTGCCGGGAATCATCGCCGAGCTGACCGACCGCATGGCAGATGTAATGGCTCGCCGAACGCTTGAAGATCAGCTGGAAAAACGCATCAATTCCAAGATGGAGGAAAATCATCTCGACTATGTAGAAGATATCCGCAAGCAAGTGCTCAAAGAAGAGCTGCCTCCGTCAGATTCACCACAGGCAAAAGAAAAATTAAAACAGCTGGAAGCTAAGGACAACATTCATTTGACCAAATCCGTCATGGAACTGCTGCGTCCGCAGAGCCTGGAAGAAATCGTCGGGCAGGAACGCGCTATCTCAGCTTTAAAGGCAAAGCTCAGCTCTCCTTATCCTCAGCATCTGATTTTATACGGACCGCCCGGGGTGGGCAAGACGACAGCGGCACGCCTCGTATTGGAAGCGGCACGCCAAGAGCCGCACACGCCGTTTGCCAAAGATGCACCGTTCATTGAAACCGACGGCACGACTTTGCGCTACGATCCGCGCGGCATAACGAATCCACTGCTCGGCTCTGTCCACGACCCTATTTATCAAGGTGCTAAGCGCGATCTTGCTGACAGCGGAGTGCCGGAACCAAAACCAGGTCTTGTAACAGATGCTCACGGAGGCATACTATTCATTGACGAAATCGGTGAATTAGATGAAATGCTGCAAAATAAATTACTAAAAGTATTAGAAGACAAACGTGCCTTTTTTGATTCAGCATATTACGACCCGACAGATCCATCCGTTCCTGCCTATATAAAGAAATTATTCACCGAAGGCGCACCTGCCGATTTTGTGCTGATCGGAGCGACTACGCGCGAATCGTATTACATCAATCCGGCACTGCGCTCACGCTGCGCTGAAATATATTTTGAACCGCTGACACCCAAGCATATTGAAATAATCGTTGTCAATGCAGCCAAAAAGCTCAATGCCGTACTAGCAGACGGTGTAGCCGAACTCATCAGCGAATACACCATAGAAGGCAGAAAAGCTATCAATATTCTCGCTGATGCCTACAGCAACGCCTTGCAGCGCGTAAACAGCCCTGAGCCGGCACCTGCCGTCAACATAGATAAGAACGATGTCTACACAGTGGCACAAGTAAGCCGGCTGACTCCGTTCATCACGAAAAAAGCTTCAGACAAAGCTGAAATCGGCAGGATATTCGGGCTGGGCGTAGCCGGCTACATCGGCTCTGTCATCGAGATAGAAGCCGTGGCATTCAAAGCCGGCGAGCCTGGCAAAGGCTCTATCCGTTTCAATGAAACAGCAGGCAGCATGGCTAAGGATTCCGTCTTCAATGCCGCAGCAGTAGTGCGCAAGCTGACCGGCAAAGATGTTCACGATTATGACATCCATCTCAACGTCATCGGCGGCGGCAACATCGACGGACCATCAGCAGGTACTGCTATATTGACAGCTCTTATCTCTGCCATCACAGGCAAAAAAATCCGCCAAGACACCGCTATCACAGGTGAAATTTCCATTCAGGGAATGGTCCGCCCTGTCGGCGGCGTATTTGAAAAAGCCTACGGCGCAAAACAAGCCGGCATCAAGACGATGATAATACCTGCCGAAAACGCCAAAGACATCCCGCCCGACCTGCACGGATTAGATGTACACCCGGTCAGCACCGCTGAAGAAGCACTTGCTCTGGCACTAATCAACGAATAAAAATTATACAAAGAGGTGATTCGCTTTGATCGATAGAATGCCTCCCCAAAATATTGAAGCCGAACAGGCTGTACTCGGTGCGATGTTAATTTCCAAAGAAGCTATCGCCGAAGCTGCACAAAATCTCAGCCCGGAAGATTTCTACCGCGAAGCCCATCGCATCGTATTTGAGGCAATGCTTGACTTATCCAATAAGAATCAAGCAGTAGACAATTTAACCGTAATAGAACAGCTCAACAAGACCAACCAGCTGGAAAAAGTCGGCGGCATAGCTTTTGTAACCGCACTAGCCAACACTGTTCCCACAGCAGCAAACGTCGGTTTCTACGCTAAGATAGTCAAAGAAAAGGCACTGATGCGCCATCTTATAAATACCTCCACGGCTATTGCTGCCATGGGCTATGAAGATTCAGAAGACGCTGATGCCATCATGGATAAAGCAGAAAAAATGATCCTCGAAATTGCTTCTAACCGCAAGACGACAGATTTTACCCCGATCAAAAAAATCGTTATAGACACATTCAGCAAAATCGAAGGACTTTACGAATCAAAAGGCGGCCTTACCGGACTATCCACAGGCTTTAAAGACCTCGACAAGCTCACAGCCGGACTTCAGCCATCTGACTTGATTCTAGTCGCCGCCCGCCCCAGTATGGGCAAGACAGCATTCACACTAAATATAGCATCCCATGTAGCATTAAAAGAAAATAAGCCCGTCGCATTCTTCTCACTGGAAATGTCCAAAGAACAGCTGATGCAGCGTCTTTTATGCGCCGAAGGACTAATAGAATCCCAGCGGCTGCGCGTCGGCGACCTCGACGAGCAGGATTGGCAGAGATTGATCGGCGCAGCCGACAAATTCTCCAAAGCACCGCTTTTCATTGACGATACACCCGGTATCACCATCATGGAACTGCGAGCCAAGGCCCGCCGCCTCCAGCAGGAAAAAGGCCTAAGCCTCGTGCTGATCGACTACCTCCAGCTAATGCAGGGCCGCTCCGCACGCAGCAACGACAGCCGCCAGCAGGAAATCTCCGAGATCTCCCGCTCACTAAAATCCCTTGCCCGCGAACTCAACGTACCGGTCATCGCCCTCTCCCAGCTGTCGCGAAGCGTCGAATCCAGACAGATAAAACGCCCCATGCTCAGCGACCTGCGCGAATCCGGCTCCTTGGAACAAGATGCCGACATCGTAATGTTCCTCTACCGCGAAGACTACTACAATGCCGAAACAGAAAACAAAAATATCACCGATGTCATAGTAGCCAAGCACCGCAACGGTCCGGTCGACACAATTCAGCTGTTCTTCCATAAAGAATTCACCAAATTTGCCGACCTGCTGCGCACTGCTGACAATATGCCTGAAGAATAAAGGTATTAGATAGTGCTTTAGTTATAATTGACACTAAAGCCTATCTAATGCTATTATATGAAGGTAAAAGAACGTTTATAAATGAAAATACGCTAGATGTTAGAGGCTCAAACGCGGCATAATTATGCCTATTTGGGTTCTTTTGCTATTTTCAAATGCACATTGGATCATGCCGATTTATATTGAGGAGGAAATTTTTAATGATCGAACGCTACACAAACCCTGAAATGGGCAGAATCTGGACTCTTCAGCACGAATTTGAAGTAATGCTGGAAGTAGAAATCACTGCCTGCGAAGCTATGGCAGAACTGGGCCAGATTCCTGTAGAAGCAGCAAAAAACATCCGTGCTAAAGCAAAGTTCAACCTCGAACGCGTCAAAGAAATCGAAAAAGTTACGAACCACGATATCATTGCTTTCTTGACGAACGTTGCTGAATACGTTGGCGAAGATTCCAAGTACATCCACAAAGGCTTGACCTCCAGCGACGTAAAAGATACGGCACTCGGCATCATGATGAAAAAATCCGCCGAACTCATCCTCGAAGATCTCGCTAAACTGCGCGATGTCTTGAAAAAACAGGCTAAAAAATACAAACATACTGTCTGCATCGGCAGAACCCATGGCATTCATGCTGAACCGATGACTTTCGGTCTTAAATTTGCTCTCTGGTACGATGAAATCTGCCGTGATATCGAACGTGTAGAACATGCTAAAAAAATCGTTTCTGTCGGCAAACTCTCCGGTGCTGTAGGCACGTACTCCAATATCGACCCGCGCATCGAAGAAATCACCTGCAAAAAGCTCGGCATTGAACCTGTCAAGCTTGCAACTCAGGTAATACAGCGCGACCGCCATGCTGAATACATGACTACACTCGCTATCGTTTCCAGCACATTTGAAAAGATCGCAACTGAACTGCGCAACCTGCAGCGCACCGATATCCGCGAAGCAGAAGAATATTTCAGCCCCGGCCAGAAAGGCTCTTCCGCTATGCCTCACAAACGCAATCCGATCACCGGCGAACGCATCACCGGCATGGCACGCCTCGTACGCGGCAACGCCATAGCTGCTATGGAAGACATCACGCTCTGGCATGAACGCGACATCTCCCACTCCTCTGTAGAACGCGTCATCCTGCCCGACAGCACTATCAACGTTGACTACTGCTGCCGCAAGCTGACAAACCTCGTCGACAAGCTGCTCGTATATCCCGATGCAATGCTTGAAAATCTCAACAAGACCGGCGGCCTCATCTACAGCCAGCGTCTGCTGCTCGCTATCGTAAGCAAAGGCGTACTGCGCGAAGATGCTTACAAATGGGTACAGAGAAACGCTATGAAGAAATGGCTGGAACACGAAGACTTCCGTACCAATATCGAAAAAGACCCGGATATCACCAAGTACCTCACCAAAGAAGAAATCGACAACTGCTTCGATTACAAATGGTTCCTGCGCAATGTAGACATGATCATGGCGCGTTTCGGCATCGAATAATTTAACATCAAATCAATTCATCAGGGAAAGCAGTGTCTCATTTCTGCTTTCCCAAAACTTATTTATAAAAACTGCATGGAGCAGAGAGGAAGAATTTTATGTCCACAGTCGTTGTAACCGGCACCCAGTGGGGTGATGAAGGAAAAGGCAAAATCGTTGACTATCTAGCTGAAAAGGCTGATATCATCGTGCGCTATCAGGGCGGCAGCAACGCCGGCCACACCGTTGCCGTAAACGGCAAAGAATACAAGCTAAGACTCATGCCGTCGGGCATGCTTTACGATAATAAAATCTGCGTCATCGCCAACGGCGTTGCTTTCAATCCCAAAGTCATCCTTCAGGAAATGGCTTCACTGGAAAAAGAAGGCCACAGTGTTGAAGGCCTGCGCATTTCCAACCGCGCTCAGGTCGTAATGCCCTATCACAACCTCATGGATGGCCTGGAAGAAGCGGAAAAAGGCGAACTCAAGATCGGCACAACGAAAAACGGCATCGGACCCTGCTACGTAGACCGCGACAACCGCGTCGGCATCCGCGTCTGCGATCTGCTTGAAGAAGATACCTTCTGCGAAAAACTCAAGCAGAATCTTGAGCTTAAAAACCGCGATCTCGTAAAAATTTACGGCCAGCAGCCCCTCAGCTACGAAGAAATCCGAGATGAATACCTCGGCTATGCTGA
Source organism: uncultured Selenomonadaceae bacterium (assembly GCA_958415865.1). Lineage (GTDB taxonomy): Bacteria > Bacillota > Negativicutes > Selenomonadales > Selenomonadaceae > Megamonas. Next base: position 734 of record CATYZV010000030.1, on the reverse strand, counting down.
AAAACTCAAAAAATACGTCATCGACACATCAGCTTTCCTTAACCGCGAAATCAAAGCCGGCAAAAAAGTTATGTTTGAAGGCGCACAAGCTACAATGCTCGACATCGAACACGGCACTTATCCCTACGTTACGGCTTCCCATCCCACAGCAGGCGGCGTGCCCTCAGGTGCAGGCGTAGGGCCCAACAAAATCGACAAAGTAGTCGGCATCGTCAAAGCATACTGCACCCGCGTCGGCGAAGGACCCTTCCCGACAGAACAGCTCAACGAAATCGGCGACAAAATCCGCGAATGTGGTCATGAATACGGCACCGTTACAGGCCGTCCGCGCCGTACCGGCTGGCTCGATGCCTGCGTAGTACGCTATGCCGGCGACCTCAGCGGCATCGACTACATGGCAGTTACACGCCTCGATATCCTCGATTCCTTCGATGAAATCAAAATGTGCGTAAACTACAAGTACAACGGCAAAATCCTCGAAGAAATGCCCGCAAGCCTCAAAGTCCTCGCCAACGTAGAACCCGTATACGAAACCTTCGCCGGTTGGAAAACCGACACCAGCGGCATCAGAAAATACGAAGACCTGCCGGAAAATGCCCGCAAATACCTCGAACGCATGAGTGAAGTAACCGGCATCGGCTTAGGATACGTATCTGTAGGCCCTAACCGCGACCAGACTATTATTCTGCACGAAGTATTCTAATATAAAAAGAGATTATACCTGTGTATTATAG
>CATYZV010000029.1 GCA_958415865.1 uncultured Selenomonadaceae bacterium | reverse complement strand
ATATATTATACATCATATCGAGAGACACTTTTTATTTTTGAGTATTAATTTAGTTATTTGGCAAGCAGCTTGTCCCAGAGCAGCAGAATATTGTTGCCCTTTTCAGCAAAGAAGCGGATACTGTCCGTCTTGGGACGCACTTCCCATTCCACGTACATATCGCTGTCCTGCTTGCCGTACAATTTCTTAAAACGCTGCGCCATCGCTTCATTCATCTGCACATCGAGCATCATATTGTACTTTTGAAACTTTTCATCGACGAGAATGTAATGACTGTCGATGACCTTGACCGGATAGCGGCGCTGCACTAACTCGATAAAACCTTGAGGAGCAGGGTATTCAGTCTGCATAATAGTCCTCCCTAATATTCATTTTTCTTTTGAAGGATCAAAAGAAAAACGAATCAAAAAGAAAAATCCTGCTCGCTATAAATTATGACTTTGAAAAATAGACTCCGCTCCGACAACGCTTACAAACTCGCTGCGCTCAAACAGTGTAAGCTAAAACCGTCTACACTATGTCTATTTTTCAATCTGCTTGCAGCAGACCGTCATAATTTATAAAGCTCGTAAGTTACAGAATATTTTTCGGTTCTAATACACTGCCGTTAATAAAAATTTGTCTATAAGAAAAAATCAAGTAAGCAGCTGTCTTTAAAACTCGATCGAGCCTTAGCAATTCTGCCGTTCTGCCATAGGCAGATTGAAAAAGCAGTGCAGTGAAGGCGTTTAGCTTGTATGTCTGAGCGCAGCGAGTTTACAAGCGATGCCGGAGCGAAACTGCTTTTTCAAAGACAGAATTGGTACAGCGAGCCTAAAACCATAGTTTTGTGACAGGGCCTTTTCTTTTTGGTTCCTTTTTCTTTTGGCCCCACAAAAGAAAAAGGAACGGTTTTACTTCCTGCGTTTATATTTTATGTCGAAAGGCGATGACTGGTTGTAGCTGCCTTCGGTGAGGTCGGCGTGGGCGAATACATTGATGAGCTTTTGCACGGCGAGTGTCGGGGATAGTTTTCCTTCGACGACTTCGTCTTCTATGCCGTCTTTGCAGGCTATGATCTCCGGTGCGCGGTAGAAGAGGTTGTGCAGATGTTCTTCGACCATGGCGTGAACCCATGAGAGTGTCTGCTGTTTGCGGCGGGCGGCTAGTACGCCGTTGTCCCAGCCTTGCTGCATGAATTTTTCAATGACATCGTGCCATAGTTCCATTACGCCGGCGTGGGTATAGGCGGAACAGGTGTAGGCGTGAGTCGTCCAGTGCTCGGTTGCCTGGCGCAGAAAGCCTAAAATGCGTTCGTATTCAGCGCGCGTGATCTTGGCTTTCTGGCGGTTGTCGCCGTCGGCTTTGTTGACGACGATGGCATCGGCCAGTTCCATTACGCCTTTTTTCATTCCCTGAAGTTCATCGCCTGCGCCCGTCAGCACGACGAGCAGGAAGAAGTCGACCATGGAGCGCACGGTCGTTTCGCTCTGTCCTACGCCGACTGTTTCGACGAGGATGGTGTCGTAGCCTGCGGCTTCGCAGAGCAGCAGGGTTTCGCGGCTCTTGCGGGTCAGGCCGCCGAGGGTGCCGCCGGAGGGTGAGGGGCGAATGAAGGCATTAGGCTCGCGCGAGAGGTTTTCCATGCGCGTCTTGTCGCCGAGGATGCTGCCGCCGGTAACGGTGCTGGACGGGTCTACCGCCAGCACTGCTACTTTATGGCCTTCTTGGCATAGTTTCGTACCCAGTGCTTCGATGAAAGTCGATTTGCCGGCTCCGGGCACGCCGGTGATGCCGACGCGCGTGGACTTGCCGGTGTAGGGCAGTATCTTCTGAATGACCTGCTGTGCCATTTCAAAATGGGCGGCGGCATTGCTTTCGATCAAGGTGATGGCACGCGACAGTATCATGCGGTTGCCTGCTAGGATACCATCTACGTAGTCGTCTACCGTGAGCTTTTTGCGCTTTACGGCAGGCTGAGGGGCGGGCGCGTGGGTGTCGCCGCCCTTGTCTGTCATGCCGTCATGTCCGCCTTCTACGCCGCGCATTACGCGGCAGGCGAATTTATCATCGTCGCTCTGCGACCAGGAGGGTTTATACGTTTCAGTCATAAACTCAGTCCTCCAGGCGTTTGTTCAAGAGCTCCAGTACTTTTTTCGCGCATACAGGGATGATGGTGCCGGGGCCGAAGATGGCTGCTGCGCCGTGTTCATAGAGGAAATCGTAGTCCTGTGCCGGGATTACGCCGCCGATGACTACCATGATATCGTCGCGGCCGCGTTTTTTGAGTTCTTCGATGAGTTCCGGCATGAGGGTCTTGTGGCCGGCAGCCAGTGAGCTGATGCCGACGATGTGCACGTCGTTGTCCACAGCGTCCTGTGCTGCTTCGGCAGGAGTCTGGAACAGAGGTCCGATATCTACGTCGTAGCCCATGTCCGCAAAGGCGGTGGCGATTACCTTCGCTCCGCGGTCGTGGCCGTCCTGTCCCATCTTGGCGATGAAGATACGCGGGCGGCGGCCGTGTTCTGCTTCAAAGTCGTCCGTCATTTCGCGCACTTCTTCGATTACATCGTCGTCGCTGAATTCGCTGCTGTAAACGCCGGAAATGGAGCGGATGATCGCTTTGTGGCGGCCGCAGACTTTTTCAACGGCATCGGAGATTTCGCCGAGGGAAGCGCGAGCGCGGGCTGCTTCTACAGCCAGTTCGAGCAGGTTGCCTTCGCCTGTTTCCATGGATTTGGTGATGGCTTCGAGGCAGGATTTTACTTTATCGTTATCGCGGTTGGCACGCAGTTTCTTGAGGCGTTCGATCTGTGCGTGGCGAACGGCAGTGTTGTCGACTTCGAGGATGTCGAGCGGATCTTCCTTGTCGAGGCGCAGGTAGTTCGTGCCGACGATCTTTTCTTCGCCGGAGTCGATATGTGCCTGGCGGCGGGCTGCTGCTTCTTCGATGCGCATCTTGGGCAGGCCGGTGTCGATTGCCTTGGACATACCGCCGAGTGCTTCGACTTCCTGGATGTGTGCCCATGCTTTTTTGATCAGTTCGTTCGTCAGTGCTTCTACGTAGTAGGAGCCGCCCCACGGGTCGATTACCTTGCAGACTTTCGTTTCGTCCTGGATGTACAGCTGAGTATTGCGGGCTATGCGTGCCGAGAAGTCGGTCGGCAGGGCGATAGCTTCATCCAGCGCGTTCGTGTGCAGGGACTGCGTGTGGCCCAGTGCTGCTGCCATAGCTTCGATACAGGTGCGTGTGATGTTGTTGAACGGGTCCTGTTCGGTGAGGCTCCAGCCGGAAGTCTGAGAGTGCGTGCGCAGTGCCATGGATTTCGTCTTTTTCGGGCCGAAGGAATTGACGATCTTTGCCCAGAGCATACGGCCGGCACGCATCTTAGCAACTTCCATGAAGTAGTTCTTGCCCATTGCCCAGAAGAAGGACAGGCGCGGTGCAAACTGGTCGATCTGCAGGCCGTGCTGAGTACCTGTGCGCAGGTATTCAAGCCCGTCGGCGAGCGTGTAGCCCAATTCGATATCGGCGGTTGCGCCTGCTTCCTGCATATGGTAGCCGGAAATGGAAATGCTGTTGAACTTAGGCATATATTTAGAAGTGTATTCAAAGATATCGCCGATTATGCGCATGGAAGCCGACGGCGGATAGATGTAGGTGTTGCGGACCATGAATTCTTTAAGGATATCGTTCTGAATCGTGCCTGCCATTACTGCCTTGTCAACGCCCTGTTCTTCACCGGCTACGATGTAGAATGCCATTACCGGCAGTACTGCGCCGTTCATCGTCATGGATACGGACATCTGGTCGAGCGGAATGCCTTTGAACAGAATTTCCATATCGAGGATGGAGTCAACGGCAACGCCTGCTTTACCGACATCGCCGACGACGCGCGGATGGTCGGAGTCGTAGCCGCGGTGGGTAGCGAGGTCAAACGCGATGGAAAGCCCTTTCTGGCCGGCAGCGAGGTTGCGGCGGTAGAATGCGTTCGATTCTTCAGCAGTGGAGAATCCGGCGTACTGGCGTACCGTCCAAGGGCGCGTTACGTACATCGTAGCGTACGGGCCGCGCAGAAACGGCGGAATGCCTGCCACGTATTTTAAATGATTGCAGGCATCGTACGCTTTTTCATCGTAGAGAGGAGCGACTTTGATCTGCTCCATCGTGCGGTAGAAATTCTCTTCGTAAGACTTGCCTGTTTCTTGCTTCAACAGTTCTTTCCATGCGGCAAATTCAGCTTCACCCTGCGGGCCTGCCTGCCGGAAAGGGATTTTTGTAAAATCAGGAATCTTTGACATCAATTAAACATCCCCTTTTCTTTCTGCATGCGGATCAGCGTTTCATAGCAGTTGGATCTTACGCTGATGTAATCGTCCATGCCTGCTGCATCACACGCTTCTTTAAGCTCAGGGCTCGGTGCGCCTGCCAGGAATACCTTCATTTCAGGTTTTACGGCTTTAATGCCCTTGGTTACAGCCGGAGCCAGTTCAGGATACGTCGCATCCGTCGAGCAGACGATAGCAGCATCGGCACCGGATTCCAGAGCTGCCTTAACAGCTTCGTCCACAGTCGGGAAACCGTTATTGAGCATCACGTCAAACGCTGCTACCTGCATGAAGGAGATAACGAAGTCAGCGCGTGCTTTATGCTGCGGAATAGGGCCCATGTTGGCGAGGAATATCTTGACATTGTCGCCCGTCTTTGCCTTGTAATCTTCCGTGCGGCGGCGCAGCTGTTCATACCGTTCCGTCCAGCGGTGGGCTTTGATGGCTTCGACCGTTTCGCCTTTGGCATCGCCCGTCAGAGCAGCAGAGATTTCGCCTAGAGTAGCACCGGCGCGCAGTGCGTTTTCAGCGGTGGTTATCAGTGTGCCTGCTTCGCTGAAGTCGCGCTTGCCGATTTCCGACAGCAGCATCTTCACATAATCCGTATCGCGCACTTTGTCGTTGACAGCGATAGCGGATTTGCGTTCGGCGATGATCTTATCGAAATCGACTTCGGGGATGTCAAGCGGCTTTTCAGCCATGTTAGGGTACATATTGTTGCCGACAGCGCGGTCTTTGCGCGTAGCGAGGTTCTTGAAGCGGCTTTCCAGCACTTCAGCTACGGCAGCCTGCACTTTGCCGGATTCCAATGCTTTTAACAATCCGCCGTGAGCTTCGATTTCTTGGAATTTAGCCCAGGTCTTTTCAGTGAATTCTTCCGTCAGCGGTTCGATGTACCAGCTGCCGCCGGAAGGGTCTACCGGCTGGATGAAGTTGAATTCATGCTGTTCCATGATCTGGATGTTGCGGGCTATGCGGCGCGAAAATTCGTCGCTGGGGCGCAGGCAGTGGTCAAACGGCTTGACGAACATGCCGTCCATGCCGCCGACTACAGCGGAGAAGGACTGCGTTGCAGCGCGCAGCAGATTTACGTATGGGTCGTACTGCGTCTGGCAGAAGCTGGAAGTGCTGACGTATACATTGACTTTCTGCGACTGCTCATTGCCGCCGCAGTTTTTGATGATCTGTGCCCATACCATTTTAAGGCTGCGCAGCTTGGCAATTTCCATGAAGAAATTAGCGCCGATGCTGAAGTGGAAGCGCAGGTGGCGGCAGAAGGTATCGACATCTATGCCGCGTCTTTCCATAGCGCGCATGTACGTTACAGCTTCATTCATCGCATAAGCGACTTCTTGAATACCATTGGCTCCGCCGTTGTGATAGACATCCGTATTCACTACTACCGTCTTTAAATCGGGAGCGAATTTTTCAGCCCAAGTGATGCTGTGCGCCATTTCATCGTAATATTCATCGAGCGGACGGGATAATCTGCCGTCGAGTGCCAATTCGCCGATCGGGTCGGCAGTGATTGCACCGTGCAGCTTGGCGAGCTTCAGGCCTTTCTTTTCGCATGCTGCAGCTACTGCGGCCAGTACAGCCGTATTCGAGGCACCGGCGTAGATATCTATTTCAAATTTTTCCAAATCGATGCCGTCGAGCAGCTTATCGACATCGCTGACGGTCGACAGCGATACGCCGATATCGGCAACATCTTCCGGCTTTGCCTTGTCGGCATCAAAACCTTCGCGCGTAGCCGTGTCGAGCACGAAGCTTGCCGCCGTAGTGCCCTTTAACAGTTCGTATTTTGCCATTTCATTGGCTTCTTGCGGCGTTTTGCCGTCGCATTCCTGAGCAATGGTCCATACTTTGCGGATGTAGCCGCCGGCATGAGCACCGCGCAGATTGCTTTCCAGGCCGGGGTACGTCTTGTTGTGCGTAAGCCCTTTCTGATCTTCCATGCGGTACATCGGATTTAAGGTAATGCCTTCGTACGTCTTGGTGAACATAGCCTTTTCAAACGGCTTGCCTTTCAAAAGACGCACTACTTCTGCCTTCCACTCATCGTAGGAAGGAATGGCAAACTCATCGAATGTTACAGGAGGCAGTTCCTGTTCATTTTTCTCTTCTTGCTGAATTTCTGCTTCGAGTTTCTTATCTTGTTCCATATTCAGTATCCTTTCTTGATATTGTTGACAAGAGCAGTAAAAGCGTATCTCACCTCCGCTGAAAAAAATTATTTACAAGCAGTAATATCAGTTGCGCAAAAACACTCAATCATCTGTATAATCATAAAAAAAACCATCACGATGAAGTGATGGCCGGGGAAGCGGCATCTCGCCTGCTCTTAATGCAAAGAGTCAGGCGGAGCAGCTGAAGTCTGTCGAGATAGTGAAGGAGATGTTTGATATTCCTGCAGCGTATCTAAGTTTAACAAATTGAAAGCGGCTACAAGACCGCACGAAAGAATCGGGCCATCATCCGATTTACGGTATAATAAATAAAGCCGCCTTTCATAAACAATTTTATGAAAGACGGCTGAAAATTCGTATTGAGATTTATGCTGTAAATACAGTATATTCATAAAGCCATACCGAGCATAAATACTTACGACATCTCTCCCCGTCTCTCGCAGGTCAAACGACGATGCTTCTCACAGGCAGTTCTTCTGACTCAGTATCATAGCTCGCTTCGCCTTCCCGGTTTCCCAGTGACATTATTGAAGTTCGCTCCTCTATACAGCGGCGGGACCGTGCCGGGTTTTGACCGGCTTCCCTATTAAGCAATTATGCACCTGTAAGGTCTATATCAATTTGTCATGTTCAATTATACTTACCATCATTTATTTTGTCAATAGAATCATTACTAATATGTATAAGATAACTTATAGTTATAAAATTATTCTATAACAGCATGAATTTTCAAGACATAAAAAAATACTGAAGCTCCGGAGAGCCTCAGTATTCATTTAGTATATCAATAGCAGTTCAAAGTATCGTGATAGAATTCATCGAGCTGTTCTTTAGTGTCGAATACAGCGATGTACATCTGGTTGCCCATGGCACCGGAGAGCGCATCAGAAACTCTGCCGACCATTTTCATATGAGAACCGTATTTGTTCATGATATCGTCATGGCTCATGACGAAGTGCTTGCCGTCGCGTCTGCCGGCGAAGGCGCAGTAGTATTCTCTGCCCTGTTCTTTGGTGGAGCGGTCGAAGGCTATCATATCTGCCCAGATTTTGTAGACATCGGTGCTGTGAGCGAAGTTCATCATGTCGGGGCTGACACCGCCGCTAGGGCGCATATTGACTTCCAGTCCGATAAGGTCGCCTTTTTTGCCGAGATGAGGATAATCCTTCATGAGGCGGAAGTATTCAAAATGGATGAAGCGGCTTTTTACGCCGAAACTCTTGACGGTGGCGCGGCCCAGGCGGCGCGTATCGTCAGGCAGTCCCTTGAGGATGTAGAATACGGAGTTGTCGTTGTTATTCACGATATCCATGATGGAAACGGGAGAAACATTTCCTGCTTCAAACATCGGTTCGCCGTGAGAGTCGATGATAGCATCGTAGGAATTCACTTCGCCGAAGATGTATTCTTCCATTATATAGACAGTATCTTCCTTGATGCTGAAGAAGTGGCGCAGATCGTCTTCGCTGGATATTTTGTATGTAGAGATTGCTCCTACGCCGTTATCAGGTTTTACAATGACAGGATAGCCTACTTTATTGATGAAGTCTATGCAGCTGTCCCAGTTTTCAACGAGGTGATAGCGAGCTGTTGCAATGCCTGCATTGTTGAAGTATTTCTTCATATGAGATTTGTATTTGATGCGGCTCATGTCTTCAGTCTTGAAGCCGCTGGTGATGTTGAAGTCAGTGCGCAGCTTTGCATCGCGTTCCAGCCAGTATTCATTGTTCGATTCGAGCCAGTCGATGCGGCCGTACTTGTAAGTAAAAAATGCTACTGCTTTATAAACTTCATCGTAATTTTCCAGGCTGCTAACTTTGTAATATTCGTTGAGGCTGCCTTTTAAGTCGCCGGTCAATTCATCGTATGCCTGGTCGCCAATCCCCAATACATTAAAGCCGTTCTTCTTCAATTCCCGGCAGAAGTGCCAGTAATTAGTCGGAAAGTTAGGCGAAAGAAAGATCAAATTTTTCATTTATGTGTTTCGTTCCTTTTCTTGCTTCTCAATAAAATAAAACAAATCCTCAAATGTTATTTATCGCGGCACTGCAAATAAATGCAGTGCCTTATCTATTTTTACTGCTGATCCATCAGGTAAGGCATGAAATAAAGCACCTGCTTGTACCACCAGTCCCAATCGTGTACACAGTCGTAGCCCCAGAAGTCTACCCAAGTGTGGATGTTCTTTTCGTAGAAGATATGAGCCAGCTGTGCCGTCGTTTCGGGCATTTCCCACGCACCCTGACCGACGCAGATGACGGATTTCTTGGCGTTGTACTGTGCGATGAAGGGATGGTCAGCAGGCATATTGGCGAGGTAATCAACGGGGGAGTTGGCGTATACGAGATCGTCCATGTAGTCTCCCCAGCCGTAAGAGGCCGAGTAAATGCCACTGAGAGCGAGCAGTCTGTCGAACAGGTCAGGGCGGCGGTAGAACAGATTTGCCGCGTGGGTCGCTCCCATGCTGCAGCCGAAGACCATCACGCCGGGATAGCCGCTCCAGCCGTTGCGTTCGTTGACCATATTGCGCATGAAGGGCACGAATTCATTCGTTATGTAGCTGATCCAGTCTTCATGGCGGCAGATGCGCCAGCGGGGATCGCCGCTGGTGTTAGACCAGGTTTCTTCGTCGATGGTGTCGATGGAGAATACCATCATCTGACCGGATTCAATCCACGGAGAGAGTACTTCGTGCATATGGAAGTTTTCAAAGTCGAAGAAGCGGCCGTTCTGGCAGGGGATGTATAACACGGGTCTGCCTGCATGTCCGTAGACTTTGCATTCCATATCTCTGTTTAAATAGGAGCTGAACCATTTAAAATACTGAATTTCCATAGATTCCTGCTGTTCGATTTATCTTTTATATTATAAGAAGAAAATCGAACAGTAGAATTCACCTCTTTTCTTTGTGTTTGATCTGCACTGACCTATTAGCGGTAGAGCAGTGTATTCATGAAGAAGGGAATCTGTCTTTCCCAGTTGGCTTCGCAGTGTGTGCCGTAGGGAACTATCCTGCTAGTCAGGAAGATTCGCTTTCTCATCAGCAGGTCTGCCATTTTGATGTAGATTTTGTCCATGTTCCTGCGCTTTGCCATTTCCTTAGAACCGTAATCCATGTAAATGACGGTATTGGGAGCAGGATTGGAGCGCTTGATTATCTGTTCAACTTTGAACGGATTCGTCCAGAGAGACGGTGAGAGCACCGCCGCACGTCCAAAGACATTGTTGTAGCGCAGCACGGCAAACAGGCTCATTAGTCCGCCCATCGAGCTGCCGCCGATGAAGGTGTTGTCGCGGTCGGGCAGCGTGCGGTAACGGCTGTCAACATACGGCTTGAAGGTGCTGATAAACCAATTCATGGTTGTTCTGCCCAGCCCTGTGATTTTGCCGAAAGTAGGATCGATAAAAGTGTAGGGCGAGTATTCGCGCAGCCTGCCGTTGTCGGCACTGTCATCACATTCAACAGCCGCTATGATGAGCTGTGTCTGTGTCGCATCCATGTAGTTTTTTAGACCCCAGGATTTGCCGAAGGTGGCTTCTTCGTCGAAGAAGACGTTCTGTCCGTCGAACATGTATAAAACGGGATAATGCCTGTCGGGCTCGCTTTCGTAGGAGTCGGGCAGATAGACGTAGGCGCGCCTAGGCTTATCGCCTGTCAATTCCGGTATAGTAAGAGTCCATTCATCTACCATAGTCATCCCCCATTGTGCATCGTTATTGCGGCAGTGGTAAAAAACGCGTGCCGCTGTTGTTTCAATATAGCATAAGCAGGCGCAAATATCAAGTTTTGTATGGTAACTTAATTGTAAATTTGTAAAGGTCGATTATTATAAAAATTATAAAAAGTTTTGTGGAGAGTTTTTTTGTGATATCATAGAAAAAGATATTTGCAAAAAGTGCGATGCCCGGAGCGAAGCGGCGGGCAGCAATATAGATAGGAAAGGTTTATAAATGATGCAGAAGAAATATATAATGGCACTCGATCAGGGCACGACGAGCTGTCGGACGATTCTGTTCGACCGCGGCGGAAATATCGTGGCTTCGGCTCAAAATGAATTCATGCAGTATTTCCCCAAGCCGGGCTGGGTGGAGCACAATCCTAATGAAATCTGGTCGACGCAGGTTGGCACGATATCGGCAGTGATAGCCAAGGCAGGCATAGATCCAAATGAGATCGCAGCGATAGGCATAAGCAACCAGCGTGAAACGGCAGTCGTATGGGACAAGAAGACGGGACAGCCCATCTACAATGCGATAGTGTGGCAGTCGCGCCAGACGATGGACATCTGCGATGATTTGAATCAAAAGGGATTGGCGGACACCTTCCATAAAAAGACGGGGCTTTTAATCGATGCGTACTTTTCCGGCACGAAAGTAAAATGGATTCTCGACCATGTGGACGGAGCTAGGCAGAGAGCAGAGCGCGGAGAACTGCTGTTCGGCACGATAGACACGTGGCTGGTCTGGAATTTGACGGGCGGCGCGGTACATGTAACGGACTATTCCAACGCTTCGAGAACGCTGATGTTCAATATCCATGAGCTGAAGTGGGACGATGAACTGCTGGAGTATCTGGACATCCCCAAGTGTATGCTGCCAAAGGTGCGTCCGTCCAGTGAAGTATACGGCGTTACAGAGCCGCGCTTCACGCAGGGAGCGGCTATACCGGTGGCAGGCATGGCGGGCGATCAGCAGGCGGCACTGTTCGGTCAGACCTGCTTTAAGGAAGGCATGGCAAAGATAACGTACGGTACGGGCGGCTTCATGCTGATGAATACCGGCTCTGAGCTTTACGATTCCAAGAACGGGCTGCTGTCGACTATCGCCTGGTCTGTGGACGGCAAAGTTGAATATGCTCTGGAGGGCAGCATCTTCGTCTGCGGCTCGGCTATTCAATGGCTGCGCGACAGCCTCAAGATACTCGATGCGGCTCCTGATTCTGAGTATTACGCAAACAAGGTAGAGGATACGGGCGGTGTCTACGTCGTGCCCGCCTTTGCAGGGCTCGGCGCGCCGTACTGGGACATGAAGGCACGCGGCGGCATTTTCGGCATCACGCGCGCCACGACGAAGAACCACATAATCCGCGCTACTTTGGAGTCGCTGTCGTATCAGACGAAGGATGTCCTCGATGCGATGCAGGCGGATTCGGGAATAAAGCTGGATTCGCTCAAAGTGGATGGCGGAGCTGCGGCTAATAATCTGATCATGCAGTTTCAGAGCGATATTCTAAATGTACAGGTCGACCGCCCTAAGATAATCGAGACGACAGCCATCGGCGCATCGTACCTCGCCGGGCTTGCCGTGGGCTTTTGGCACAGCAGGGACGAACTCGTCAAAAATTGGCAGCTCGAACGCCGCTTTCTGCCCTCTATGGACGAACAGACACGAAGTGAAAAATACAAGGGCTGGCAAAAGGCAGTGCGCCGAACAATGAATTGGCTTTGACGGAGACGGCAGCAGGCGGCTTAACGGCTGTCTGCCGCTTTGCAGCAGGAATATAAAGCTCATTTATAATCATATAAGTCTTCACTCCATTGACATTATACTAGGTATG
>CATYZV010000028.1 GCA_958415865.1 uncultured Selenomonadaceae bacterium | reverse complement strand
GATTTGATGGATATAAGCGATATGCCGCTGAAGGCTGTTAAACAGCTTTTGGCACGGGAGCCTTCGGTTGAGCTGGCGGAAGCGATTATGACTGACGGGCGCAAGAGTGTGCAGGCTCTGTACAAGTCTTATGAGCGGATGCAGAAGGAGAAGGAGCGCGTCGCCGGGCTGTACGCTTATGAAAATGAGTGCCGGGCGCGCGGTCATGAGCTGGTCGCCGGCGTGGATGAAGTCGGCAGAGGTCCGCTGGCGGGACCGGTGGTGGTGGCTGCGGTTATTCTGCCGCCGAACTGTTTTATTGAGAAGCTCAATGATTCAAAGAAATTATCTGAAAAGACGCGCGAAAAGCTCTACGATATCATAATGGATAAGGCTGTGGCTGTTAATTGGGCGGTGCTCGATGAGAAGACGATTGACCGCATCAATATATATCAGGCTTCTATGAATGGTATGTACGAGGCTGTCTACGGGCTTTCGGTCAAGCCGCAGGAGGTGCTGATCGACGCGATGCCGCTGAATCATCTGGATATTCCGTCGCAGTCTATCGTCAAGGGCGATGCCAAGTCGGCTTCTATCGCGGCGGCTTCGATAATTGCTAAAGTAACGCGCGACCGCATGATGGACGAGTTTGACAAGAAGTATCCGCAGTACGGTTTTGCCAAGAATAAAGGCTACGGCACGGCGGAGCATCTGGCGGCATTGAGGCAGTACGGACCGTGTGATATTCATCGCCGTTCTTTTGAGCCGATAAAATCCATGGTCAATTTCGGTGAAGTATGATGCCTAGGACGAAAATGGGCGCATGGGGTGAAGATAGAGCGGCTGAATACCTGCTGCATGAGGGATATGCGATTTTGGAGCGCAATTTTCACAGTCGATTCGGGGAAATTGATATAATTGCTGAAAAAAATAATACTATTTGTTTTGTGGAAGTTAAAACGCGCAAAAAATCATCGTACGTGATGCCCGGAGAGGCTGTAACTGTCAGTAAACAGCGGAAGATAATTTTGACGGCGGAATTTTATCTGTCTCGTTACAATAGTGAAAATATCGCCTGTAGATTTGATGTAATCGAGGTATTTTACTATATTAGTCGTAATTTTTATATCAATCATTTAAAAGGAGCGTTTGAGCTTTGATATTAAAGGATTCTAGTGAGTTAAGCGCAAAAAGGCGCATCATCGTGGGTATTTCGGGAGCCAGCGGGGCGATCTACGCTTGGCATTTGATAAAAGCCCTTGCTGCTGCTGGCATTGAGCTGCATCTGGTGGCGACGAAGGCGGGCTGGGAAGTGCTCGATTATGAGTGTGGCATCACGCGCGAGAGCTTGACAAAGTACGTGAAGGTAATTTATGATGTCAATCAAATAGGCAGTGCGATCGCCAGCGGCTCGTTTCCCTGTGAATCCATGGTGGTAGTTCCGTGCTCGATGAAAACTCTGGGGGCTTTGGCAGGGGGAATATGCGATAATCTGCTGACGCGGGCGGCTGACGTTACGCTCAAGGAGGGGCGCAGGTTGATAATCGTGCCGCGTGAAACGCCGGTGCACGCGATTCATCTGGAAAATATGCTGCGGCTCGCCCATGCGGGTGCGCGCATACTGCCCGCCTGCCCCGGATTTTACCACCGGCCGCAGACGATAGATGAGCTTGCCGATATGCTTGCCGGCAAGATATGCGATGCGCTGCAGGTTAAAAATGATCTATTTGAGCGGTGGCAGGGAAATCCTGAGCTGATCGAAAAAATTTGATTTTCTAAAGGGGTGAAGGTGATGTTCGCTAAGACTTTCGGCGCGGTAACATTGGGCATCGACGGAGTTATGATACAGGTGGAAGCCGACGTATCGAACGGGCTGCCCAAGTTTGAGATCGTCGGGCTTGCCGATGCTGCCGTGCGTGAGGCACGTGAGCGAGTCCGCCCGGCTATACGCAATGCAGGCGTTGAATTGAAGCCCAAGCGCATCACCATAAACCTCGCTCCGGCGGATCTGCGCAAAAACGGTTCATCGCTCGACCTGCCGATCGCTGTGGCATTATTGCAGGCATACGGCATAATTTCACCGAAAGCGTGCGAATCGAGTATGTTTGCGGCGGAGTTGTCGCTGGAAGGTCAAGTGCGGACTATCACAGGTGTTCTGCCGATGGCGGTATTGTGCCGCCGTCTGGGCATAAAGCGTTTTTTTACGGCAAAGGGCAATGAACAGGAGGCACTGCTGGTAGACGGTCTTGAGGTTTATGCTGTAGCCGAGCTCTCTGAATTGATATCATTCTTGAGGGGCGGCAGTGCTTTAAGCCCGGCAGAGCGTGCGGCGAGGTCGGAAGATGACAGCGAATTTGCTGATGACTTTGCTGATGTGCAGGGGCAGTTCTTGGCGAAAAAGGCGTTGGAAACGGCAGCGGCAGGCGGCCACAATGTGCTGATGGTCGGTTCTCCCGGTACAGGCAAGACGATGCTGGCAAAGCGAGTGCCTAGCATACTGCCCAAGATGTCGTATCAAGAAGCACTGGAAGTTACGAAGATATACAGTATTGCAGGTATGCTCTCGCGCGATGCGGGGCTGGTCGGCAGAAGGCCTTTCCGCAGTCCGCACCATACTGTATCGAGCGCGGGAATGATAGGCGGCGGCATGGTGCCGAGGCCCGGTGAGGTAACGCTCAGCCACAACGGAGTATTATTTCTCGATGAGCTGCCGGAGTTCAGCAAGTACGCGCTGGAATCACTGCGCCAGCCGCTAGAGGACGGCGAGGTAACGATAACGCGAGTCAATGCTTCGCTGAAATTTCCTTCGCGCATGATATTGATAGCCTCGATGAATCCTTGCCCCTGCGGCTATAAAAACGATGCTTCGCACAGCTGCCGCTGTACGGACAATGAAATACGGCGGTATACGAAGAAGATTTCTGGCCCGCTGCTCGATAGAATCGACATTCACATACAAGTGCCGCGCGTGCCGTACAAGGATTTCGTAACAGCAGAAAAGGCTGAATCGTCAGCTGAGATACGCGCCCGCGTGGAAGAGGCAAGGGCACTGCAGCTCGAGCGGTTCCGCCGTCATGAGGTGTTCTGCAATGCGCAGATGACGCACGCTATGATAAAGCAGTACTGTCATCTGACGAAAGCTGCGCAGGAGATGCTGAAATTGGTGTTTGAGCAGCTGCGCTTAAGTGCGCGTGCTTACGACAGGATAATAAAGGTATCGCAGACGGCAGCTGATTTAGAAGGCAGCCCGTCTATTGAGGACAGGCATATAGCTCAGGCAGTGCAGTTTCGCGATAATTTGAACATAAAAGATAAAATATGATTGCTGAAAGCAGGGATTTTGATGACTTATACAGGAAAGACGAGAATAATGGGGGTAATGGGGTATCCGATAGCACATTCGCTGTCGCCCGTCATCCAGAATGCAGCTATACAGGCTGCCGGCATAGACTACGGTTACATAGCTTTTCCGGTCGCGCCGGAAGCTTTGGCGGATGCCGTGAAGGGACTTAAAGCACTCGGCTTCATCGGCTGCAATGTAACGATACCGCACAAGGTAGAGATAATGAAATACCTCGATGAAATCGACGAGACGGCAGCTCTTATCGGAGCTGTCAATACTGTCGTGATAAAAGACGGAAAACTTCGCGGCTATAATACGGACGGCATCGGCTTTATCACGCCGCTTCTAAAAGACGGTGTAGCGGTCAGCGGCAAGACTGCCGTCATCCTCGGTGCCGGCGGAGCCTGCCGTGCAGTCATAAGCGGTTTGGCGCAGCAGGGCGCGGCTAATATCGTGCTGGGTGTCAGAAATCCTGCTAAGGGTCAGGCGATGGCAGATTACTTCACCGGAAAAATAAACTCTCATATTGAAGCGCATGACTGGCATAGCGGTGAATTTGCAAAGTGGCTGGCAAAGGCGGATCTGCTCGTCAATACCACGCCGCTGGGCATGCAGCCCAACGTCGATGCAGCTCCGCCGGTTGACTGGGATGGGGTTAATCCGCAGGCTTTCGTCTACGATATCGTATACGTGCCCGCTATGACGAAATTTTTGCGCGAAGCTAAAGCGCGCGGACACAGGATCTTAAACGGCGAACGGATGCTGGCTGAACAGGGTGCTGCCGCGCTCAAACTGTGGACGGATGCTGATATAGATGTCGATGTGATGATAAAGGCACTGCGCGATTTTCTATCTAAAAAAGAATAGACGGTCCAAATAGACGGGACGTAATCATAGATGTACAGGTGATGACGCGCTTGTACATCTATTTTTATACCGTTTTTTAGAGATTTTCTGCTGTCTTTAGGGAATTAATTAGAAGATTTTTATCAGGGGGTGGAGGCTATAGAAGAGCTGAATGTAAAATTGCAGCCGCTGGCGGACAGGATAGTCAAGACGATAGAGCTAGGTGCGCGAAACAGCCTGATTCAAGGTCATTATGCGAAAGCACCGATAGCGCAGCTGACGGATATGGTGCTGGAGCGCGCCGCGGCTATGGCTGTCAGCGATATCCACTTTGAGCCGAGGGAAAAAGAGCTGTTCATCCGCTTTAGAATAGACGGCCGCCTGCGCTTGATGTGCCGCCTGCCCGGTGCTTTAAATGCGTACTTGATTTCGTACCTGAAGCTGATGACGGGCATGGATATCGCTGAAAAACGGCTGCCGCAGGACGGCAGTGTTCTGTACGGAGAAAAACACCTCGACATCAGGGCTTCCTCTATTCCCACCGTGGAAGGTGAAAAAGTAGTGCTGCGGCTCTTAGGCTCTGCCGGCAGACTGATGACGCTGGATCAAATGGGGTTTTCCGTAGAGAATCTGACGAAGTTCAAGCAGCTTATACAGTCGGCAGGCGGCATAATAACGATAACCGGCCCGGTCAATTCCGGCAAATCGACACTGCTCTATGCGGTATTGAATCATTTAAATAAAAGTGATATCAATATCGTTACGGTAGAAGATCCCGTAGAGATGAAGCTGCCGGGCGTAAATCAAATGCAGGTGAATCAGAAGTCGGGCATGACTTTTGCAGTAGGGCTGAAAGCGGTGCTGCGCCAAGATCCTGACGTGGTGATGGTGGGCGAGATACGCGATGAAGTAACGGCGCAAGAAGCTGTACGCGCCGCGCTGACGGGTCATCTGGTGCTGACTACGCTGCACACTTCCGATGCCTCAGGCGTGCCGGCGCGGCTCATCGACATGGGTGTAAAGCCTTCGATGCTTGCCATAACTTTGCTGGCAGGCACGGCACAGAGGCTTGTGCGCAGGATATGCCCGCATTGCGCTGAAGAGTATATGCCGGAGGCAAATTCGCTCGAAGCCGTGATGCTGGGCAGCCGTTTTCACAGCGGCATTAAGCTGAAGCGCGGCAGGGGATGCAGCCGATGCGGCAACAGCGGCTACAGCGGCAGGACAGCACTGCACGAGATAATGGCAGTCAATGACGGCATCAAGACGCTGATAGCACGCGGAGAGGCAGGCTTAAAATTGAAGCGGCTGCTGCGCATGAACGGCATGAAGACGATGCAGGACGATGCCAGAGCAAAGATTTTAGACGGCACGACGACGGCACAGGAGGCTTGGAGGGTGTTAAATGGCATCGGCTGAACAAAGGCTGCATGAACTATTCGCCTTGGCAGTGGAGTCGGCATGGTCAGATCTGCATATCTCAGCGGATAAGGGAGTGTACTGCCGCTGCGATAGGCAGTTTTGCCGGCTGCCCAAAATGTATTTTTCTGCTGAGGATATGGAAGTATTGCCGAAACTCTTGCTCGATGAGAATAAATTGGCCGAATTGTACGATAAGCGCAGCCTTGACTTTGCTTACGAGTACAGCGGCAGGCGTTTTAGGATTAATATCTACAGCTCGACAGGCGGCTGGAATATGGCGGCGCGCCTCATACGAAACAAGGTGATTCCGCTTGAGTCTTTTGCTTCAGCTGAGATCTTAAAGCGCGTGCTGAATGACAATTTATCCTCCGGCGGCTTGATCCTGCTATGCGGTGCCACGGGCAGCGGCAAGAGCACGACTATGGCTTCTTTAATCGACTACTTAAATCGGACGGCTGACTGCCATATCATAACTCTGGAAGACCCGATTGAATTTTTATTCGAGGCGGAGCGTTCGCTGATTCATCAGCGCGAGTACAACGAAGATTTTCACCACTTTGATGAAGCAGTAAAAGCGGCGATGCGTCAAGATCCCGATGTGCTCGTCGTCGGGGAGATCCGCAGCGGTGCGGTCATGAAGGCGGTGCTGAATGCGGCGGAGACAGGCCACTTGGTCTTGGGGACACTGCACGCAGCCTCTGCCGTGGAAGCTGTCATGCGCATTGAATCGTTCTTTCCGTCGGCGGGTTCGGAAGCGGTACGGGCACAGGCAGCGGGCTGCCTTGTAGCAGTACTCGCTCAGCGGCTTATATCGGCTGTGAAAGGAAAGCCGGCCTGCTGCATGGAGATATTATTGGGCAGTGCCGCGGTGAAGAACATAATACGCCGAGGCGATTTTGCACAGCTCACGACGCAGATGCAGCTGGGCAGAGCGCAGGGGATGCAGACGATGGCGGAAGCGGAAAAACACTTGCTGAAGGTTAGGTGATGATATCGTGAAGCGTTTTTTCTACAGCGTGCGCGACAGCCGCACAGGCGAACTGCTCAAAGGCTGGATGAAGGCATCTGACAAACAGGAAGCCGCTGTCAATCTGCGCCGCCAGCAGTATCTTATCATGGATATCAGCGAGTACAGCATGATGGGGCTGCGCCTATTTGGCCGGCAGATATTCTCAGGACGGATATTTTCCGATAGAGAAATCGCTGTGCTATGCCGCCAGCTTGCCATAATGCTGAAATCGGGCATAGAGCTGTCAGAAGCACTGGCTATGCTTGCCGGTTCGAGCACTTCAAAACGTCAGAAAAATTTCTTATTACAGACGATTAATCATTTAAAAGAAGGAAAAAGCCTTTCAGAGGTGTGGCAGAAAAACGGAGGATTGATGCCGGAATATCTCATAAGCTCTTTGCAGACGGCAGAATACACCGGCATGCTGGCGCAGAGCATGACGGAAGCGGCAGTCTATCTGCAAAAGAGCAGCGAAGAAAAGCGCAGGCTGCATCAGATATGCGTCTATCCGGCATTTCTGCTGCTGATGCTAATAGCTGTGGCGGTCATAATGATTTTTTTCGTGCTGCCGGTCTTTAATGATATTTTCGATAGAATGGATATGCAGCTGCCGCTGATCACTCAGCTTATACTATCGGTCGGAATATTGATAAGGGATAACATAGTGTATATTGCATTTTTGCTGTTTGCGGCGGTGATTGCAGCAATATACGGCTGTCAAAAAGAATTTCTTCAGCTGAGATTTTGGCAGTTCGTGCTGCGATTGCCCGGCATCGGAGATTTCTGCTCTAAAGTATATCTGCTGAATATAATGCGTCAGCTGGAGTTCTTGCAGGAAAGCGGCATAGCTATCGGCAAGAGCCCGGATATAATGATATATAGCATGAACAATCTGTACTTTGCAAAGTGCCTGCAAAAAGTGAAGCAGGCAATAGAGCAGGGCTTTTCTCTGGCGGAATCATTTAGGCGGGCAGGTGTAAAAAACAGCCTTGTATTGCAGCTGCTTAGCGTGGGTGAAACATCGGGCAGGCTGGCGGAATCGCTGCACTGCTGCTGTGAATTCTTGAGCGAGGATATAGAGCACAGCACGGAATCTTTTATGCGTATGCTGGAGCCGTCGCTGATGGTGGCAGCAGGGCTGCTGGTGGGATCGTTCGTCGTGGCGATAGTCATGCCTTTGTTCGAGATGGTCAGCGGCATCGGCATGTAGAGCATTGTATATTATTATAGAAAGGAATTGAACTATGAAGCACTTAAACAGATTATCAAAAGGACAGGAAGGTTTTACACTGATTGAAATGATGATAGTCGTCGCGGTGATAGCCATTTTGACGGCTGTAGCCATACCTAAGTTCAATGAATCGCTGACGCTTGCCAACACGGCTAGGGTGCAGGCAGATTTGCAGTCGCTGGACACGGCAATCGCGATGTACCGCGTGCAGAACGGCACTGTGCCGCAGGCTTTGACCGATTTGGATGAATTCATCGACACGGCGAATATCAAGGCACCGGGCGGCGATGTGTACATCGGCGGCGAGCTTACCGGCAATGAAAAAGGAGAGGATTACGCGCTGTCGGCTGATAAGATGAACGCTACTTTTATGGGAAAAACGCGGACTGAATTCGGAAAAGCTGACTGATATGAGGGCTTTTGAATGGAAAAGACAGCGTGTGAGCTTTTAATCGGGCTGACCATGATCTGCATCTGCGTAACGGATTGGCGCAGCTATACGATTTACAATGAGAATTTGTGCGTGCTGGCTTTATTGGTAATCGTTAAAGCACTATTGAGCGGCGCGGACTACATCAGCATGGGCTATGGCATGATATTCGCTTTCTCAGTATTTGCCTTCATATTCTATATTAAGGAAGGAATGATAGGCGCGGGCGATGTAAAGCTGGCAGGCGTGCTGGGGCTTTGGCTCGGCTGGCCGTCAGCGGTCATGGCGGTCTACCTCAGCTTTGTGCTGGGCGGTTTAATCGGAGTGTTGTGTCTGGTGCTGCGTTTTAAAGAGCGGCGCAGCAGATTGCCTTTTGCTCCTGTGATGATAGCTGCGTCGATAGCCGTTAATCTGTACGGCAGTGAGCTGCATGAGCTTTGGCTGGGCACTGTTTTAGTCTGGCGGTGAGGCTTTGCACTATATTGAATTGGCAATAGCCGTCTGCATAATGGGGCTTTTGGGCTGCGGCGTTTATTTTACCGATATGGCAAAGACGGAATACGAAGTGAACTGCGAGACGATGAATCTGATCAGCACCTTGGCGGAAGTACAGCTGTATTCTCAGCACCGCGCCTGGAATGAGAAGAACGATTTTTCGCCTAAATGCAAAGTGCAGGGGGATAGGTATACACTTTACCGCGCAGATGAGCAGGGCGGCGAAGTCTATTATTTAAAACACGGCGTGCGCATCGATACGGAGACAAAATACGGCGAATACGTTTTTCAGGAAATATCGCTGACGGGCACGGTCTCGAATAAGACTTTGACGGTTTATAAGGGCAGTTCAGCCAATAAAGTGATAATCGACAGGGTGGGGCGGATAAGAGTAAAGCGCGTGGATAGGTAAAGGCAGGTTTTAATCATGCGCCTATTAAAACAGAAACAGGGCTTTATGGCTATGGATGTGCTGCTGCTTTCGGTCATTTTGTTGTGTGCGGCGGCTGTCTGTGCAGCCTTCAGCATTACGGCAGCGGCGCAGCGCGGAATATTTTACCATGTAGAGGCAGGGCTTTTAGCTCAGCAGTATTTAAATGAGATGGAATACGATCTGCAGCACGGTACGCATTTTGCATCGGGTGAAACAGATGCGGTTGCTCATAATGACGTAGAATTTTCAATAGAGCACATAGCGCGGCGCGATGAGGAAAACGAGCATTTATACTATTTGACAGTGAAGGTGGAATGGCTCTATGACGGTGCAAAGCAAAGCGAATATCAGCAGCGCGAAATCATTTGCCGCTGAAGAGGGTTTTGTATCGGCAAATGCCGTGATAATGCTGCCGGTGCTGTTTTCGCTTATGGCGGCACTATTGGTGCTGGCGGGCCTATTCGCCTCTGCTCTGCGGGATCATGTTGAAGTCTGGCTGGTGCAGTCGGAGATGCAGCGCGTAACGGAAGACATTGCAGAAGAAATCGAATACGCTGACAAAGTAGAGCATCTCTACAGCGGAAGAACGGATTATGAACTGCGGCTCGCCACGCGGCGCAGGACTTCCGCTTCGGCGAATGATGTAGTCAGGTATATTTCCTTTGAAAACAGCGGCGAGATAATATACCGCAAGGAATTGTTCAGGACAGGAAATTACAGCTCTTCGTACACAGTGCGTTCCAAGCAGCCTTTAAACGGCGGCAGTACATTCAGCTACAGCAGCATTTCTTTTACCTGCACGACTTTAGCTGAGGGGCTGTACCTGCTGGAGGTTCGAGGGCAGGCACGTAGGGCAAAGCAGCAGTTTAAGCTTCAGACGGCAGTGATAAAGCGTTCTCCTTATTACGATGAGCGCGGCATAGAAAGCGGTTTGTGATGAGATTGAAAATTTTACGAGAACAAAGCGGCATGGCATCGCTTAGCGGTTTAATTGTAGTCTGCATCATCGGCATGACGGCTCTGTATTTCTGCCGCATTATGGAGATGCAGACGAACAGCATTATCGACTATAAGGCAGGCATGGCGGCGAAAAATTTCGCCATAAGCCGCGCTGAATATCTTGTAGAGGCTTACCGCCGTGATTTAGAGCGGTGGCACGCAGACTGCGAAAGAGCTTATAGATCCTACACTTTTGATAATGCAGCTTTAATAGAGAAAAGCAAATCTTATTCTGATCACGGTGCAATGACTTCATATGCACATTTGATGCGCCATGGAGCAGATGCTTACATCTTGAATGTATATGCAGAGTCAGGCAGTGCATCGGGCCAGGTGCGGCTCTATTTAAAGCAGGAAGGCGATGATATCGTTGTACAGCGTTGGGAGCGTTAAGCGCGGTTTAAAGAAATTCTTCGGGCACGGCAGAGAGCATTTTATCTGCTTAGTAACGGACGGTGTACGCGCGTATATCGGTGAAATCAAGCTACAAGATGATGAGAAGGGAAAATTTCCTCAGGTGGTATCGCTGAAATGCGAGTACCGCCGCGCGGATGATGAACTTTTTTACGAGGAAATCCTCTATCGTTTCTGCCGCGATAGGAATATCAGTTCACTGCCATTATATATCTGCTTGGATGAAAATCTGCTGGAGTGCCGCGATTTTGAATTTCCGCCTATGGAACGCGCTGATACAGCAAAGGCACTAAAGTGGGAATTGCAAAGCTGCAAGGTGGATTATCTGTACTGCCGGCACTGCGATGAAAGTGAGGAGGGTATCTGCCGCGTTAGGGCATTTTTATGCCGCCGCAGCTTAATAGAGCAGTACAGGCAGTCATCATCTGAAACGGGATTGTTTTTATTTCGTATTGCTGCGTTTGACTGCCGCGCTGATGAAGCGGCGGTCGAGGGCGGTGAGTTTGCCGATGAGACGGATGCTTGGGGCTGGTTTGCCAAAGGCGTGATGAGCTGCCTTGACGATGAAAATGAGCTTTCAGACCCGGCGCATCCTGCATCAAAATGGAATTGGCGGCGCATTTATGCGGCAGCGGCGGCTGTGATGGCAGCGATTTCGATAGGCTATATTTCCTTTTGGCATATGAGCTATAGCAATCTGCAAGAACAGGCGGCAGTGCTCTACCAGAGAAATGAACTGCTGCAAACTCAGCAGCAGATGATCAGCGAGCTTGAAAAAGATGATGCGCTGCTGGAAAAATACGAAAATGAATTAAAGCAGCTTCAGGCACAGACACAGCCGCTGTACCCGTTTTTGGTGCAGGCGGCGGCAAAGACGGCAGACGGAGCGATGCTGACAGCTGTTTATCTGCATGGCGGAGTATTGGAGGTCAAAGGCAGGGCTGTCGATTACGCAGGCTTGGAAAAATGCAGGCAGTCGATGATGTCGATGCCGTTTATAGCGTCGGTGCAGATGAAGGAAGCCTCGCTCAACAGCAGCGATAACATGGTGGATTTTGCATTGGAGCTGAGCGTAAAGAGCGGCAAAAATGAATAGAGGGCTAGCGATGAATAAAACAGATGGCAGGCATATAGGAATATTGATAAGCGTCCTTCTTCTCTGGAGCGGGATGCTGTTTTTTTGCGTTCACGGGCATTATCAGCAGGAGATGGCGGAGCTGGAAGCAGACAGGGCGCGTCAGATAGAGCAGATAGAGGCAGTGGAGCAGTTTGAGCGCGAGCACGGCAGTGCGGAGGATTACCGGGTGAGGCTGGATGCGGGCAGAAAGCTGATGGCGGACAAGCTGCCTGAAAATATGGATGAAGCCGGATTCATGCAGGCGGTGAGCCGCGCTGCAGAATCGAGCGGCGTAAAGCTCACGGCAATGGCTCCGGAAAAGCAGGAGAGCGGGCACGAGCTGACGAAAGGACTATCAAAGCAGTCTCTGCGCGTGTCGGTGCAGGGCGATTTCTTCAGCGTGCTGAACTTTCTGCGCAGCCTCAATGCACAGCCGCGGTTTTTCACTGTGCAGACAGGCAGTGCACGATTGGAAAATACCATTATTAGCCTCGATACGTCTTTACAAATTTATTCTTATATATAATAATAGATAGAAGACAAGGATTT
>CATYZV010000027.1 GCA_958415865.1 uncultured Selenomonadaceae bacterium | reverse complement strand
TCCCTAAAGAGATTTTTTGTCAATAGTATTGGAAAATATTCTTCAGGCTTGCTATAATAGTAGTAAATTCATATAAAATTGGAGGAGTTTTTTTCTTATGAGTGAACAAAAGAAAATCTATGTAATCGGTCATAGAAATCCTGATACGGACTCTATCTGCTCTGCTATTTCCTACGCCAATCTGAAGCGCAGCCTCGGTTTTGACAATGTGGTGGCGGCTCGTGCGGGCAGCATCAACAAGGAAACGAAGTACGCTCTGGAATACTTCGGTATGCAGGCTCCGCAGCTGGTGTCGGATGTTTATCCGCGCGTCAGCGATGTTGCTATGAATGTTACGGCAAAGCTCAGCCCTTCTGACAGCCTGCGCACGCTCGGCATGACGATGAAGAATGAAGGCCTTCGCTCTCTGCCTGTTGTCGACGCTGATAATAAGCTGCTCGGCATCGCCAGTGTCAGC
The DNA here is from genome assembly GCA_958415865.1 of uncultured Selenomonadaceae bacterium. Lineage (GTDB taxonomy): Bacteria > Bacillota > Negativicutes > Selenomonadales > Selenomonadaceae > Megamonas. The sequence continues at coordinate 11,859 of CATYZV010000027.1, read as the reverse complement.
GACCTTGCTAAGGCTTATTTCCAGGAAATCACGCTCGACAGCATCGCTGCTTCCGGTGTTTCTATCAAGGATGTGGAAAAGGTCATTGAAGCTGATGTGCTCGTTCCGGGCGATGAAGATGCTAAGATCACGAATGAAGTCAAGGTCGTAGCGGGATGCTTGGAAAAGACGGGCAGCCGCCTGCAAAAGGGCGATGTCATCATAATGGGCGAAAGACCGGAAAAGGCTTACCATAAAGTCTTTGAACTCGGTGTTTCCTGCCTTATCATCACGCACAATGCGCAGATCTCTGAAGATGTGAAAAAGGCTGCCGAAAAGGCTAATGTAATCGTGCTGACCACGCCTTACAGCACTTACAGCACTGCCCGCCTCATCAGCCAGTGTGCTCCCGTTGCCAGCATCATGACGAAGGATGTCGTATCGTTCAAGCCGACCGATATGATCAGCGATGTCAAAGGCACGCTGGAAGCTAACGAATACCGCAATTATCCTGTAGTGGAAAATGATAAGCTCGTGGGCATCGTCAGCAAGGACAAGTTCATGATGCCTGAAAAGCAGCAGCTCATTTTAGTTGACCACAACGAACTCGGTCAGGCTGTGGAAGGCGTGGAATCCGGCAAGATCATCGAAGTTGTAGACCATCACCGTTTCGGCGGCTTGCAGACGAGCGATCCTATTTACATCAACGTCCGCCCTGTCGGCTGCACCTGCACGATCGTAACGGGCCTGTATCAGCAGTTCGGCGTGGAAATCCCCAAGCAGATCGCGGGCCTGCTGCTTTCCGCTATAATCTCTGATACCGTGCTGTTCAAATCTCCTACCTGCACGCAGGCTGATAAAGACGCTGTGGAATACCTCGCGAAGATCGCAGGCGTGGACTACAAGGAATACGGCATGGCCATGCTAAAAGCAGGTGCTGATATCGGCGATATGACTGCTGCTCAGATAGTCAAGAACGACTCCAAGGAATTTGAAATCGGCAGCTACCATATGCTCGTAGCACAGCTGTCTGTAATGGACACTGACCAAGTAATGGCTATGAAAGATGAAATCCTCGCTGAAATGGCTAAAGTATGCGAAAATGAAGGCTATGCTATGTCGCTCGTGATGATCACGGACATCATCCAGGAAGGCACTTTCCTGCTGTTCTCCGGCGAACCGAAGAACCTCATCGGCGAAGCCTTCAAGCAGGATGCTAGCAAGTCTGTAATGTACCTGCCGGGCGTTATGTCGCGCAAAAAGCAGATCATTCCGCCACTCTCGGAAGCTGTTAAACGCCTCTAATACCATATTGATGCGAATTGTAGAAGAAACGCCGGATCACAAAATTCTGTGGTCCGGCGTTTTTTATTGTTTTTATACCTTAAATAATTGTTCTTGACGTTGGTTTCTATTGTGGTATAATAAACACATATCATAGCTAAGATAAATATAAATTATTAGAATTATTTTTTAGAAAATATTTAATTAAAAGAAGTATTAAATTTAATTTTATTGTTATTTTTTGGAGGTCTGGTTATGGAAATTTTGGTCTGCATAAAACAAGTGCCTGCCAGCAGCAATGTAGAGGTAGATCCGGTAACGGGCGTATTGAAGCGCGACGGTGCGGAAAGCAAGATGAATCCCTACGATTTATACGCTCTGGAAACAGGGCTTCGGCTCAAGGAAAAGTACGGCGGCAAGGTTACGGTATTGACAATGGGACCGCCGCAGGCGAAGTCCATCTTGTACGAAGCCTTTTCGATGAGTGCCGATGACGGCGTGCTGATAACCGACCGCAAATTCGGCGGTGCGGATGTGCTCGCCACCAGCTACACCCTCTCGCAGGGCATCAAGATAGCCGGCGATTTTGATATAATCCTCTGCGGCTTGCAGACGACGGACGGCGATACGGCTCAAGTCGGCCCTGAGGTATCGGAAATGCTCGACATTCCCTGCGCCTGCAACGTCAAGAAGATAGTTGAAGCCTTTGACGACAACATCGTGGTCGATATGGAAATGCCCGACGATATAGAGCGCATCAAGATACAGTACCCCTGCCTGCTGACGGTCCAAAAAGACATCTGCCAGCCCCGCCTGCCTTCGTATCTCAAGAAGAAAGCTACGGCAAACAAGAAGATAAAGATTCTGACGCTTCAGGATATGCACGACAAAGACGAAAGCCATTACGGATTATCCGCCTCGCCGACGCAGGTGCAGAAGATATTCCCGCCGGTCAGCGACAAAGTACAGGAACACTGGCTGGGCGATTCGCAGGAAATCTCCGACAGGCTTTACAAGAAGCTGCTGGAAAAGAAATTCATCTCTTGATCACATAAAATACGCTGAAGATAGAAGGTAAGACATATGCCCAAATTAGTTGTTCATCAAGATAAAATCGGCGATATCGAAAAATTAATGTCGCTCTGCCCGTTCGGGGCTATGGAAAATAAAGACGGCGAGCTGGTCATCTCAGCTGCCTGCAAAATGTGCCGTATGTGTGTGCGGAAAGGCCCGGCAGGAGCTGTGGAATACATAGCAGACAAAGTGCAAAAACCTTCCGTGGACAAGAGTAAGTGGCAGGGAATAACGGTATTCGTCGACCACGTAAGGGGCAATATCCACCCTGTTACGTACGAGCTGCTCGGCAAGGCGCAGGAGCTGGCGCGTGTCAACAATCAGCCTGTCTACGCATTGTTCATCGGCAGCGAGATAGAAAGAGCGGCGAGCGTGCTGCTGCATTACGGCGCGGATAAGGTTTTCGTCTACGACAAGCCGGAATTGGAATTATTCAACATCGAAAAATTCACTGTTGTATTTGAAGATTTCATCAAGAAAGTAAAGCCGTCCAGCATCCTCGTCGGTGCCACGCCTGCCGGCCGCCAGCTCGCTCCGAGAGTGGCAGCGCGCTTCAAGACGGGGCTTACGGCGGACTGCACCATGCTGCAAATGAAGGAAAATACGGATTTAGTGCAGATACGCCCTGCATTCGGCGGCAATATAATGGCTCAGATCCAAACGCCGAACAACCGCCCGCAGATGGCTACCGTGCGCTACAAGGTGATGGACGCGCCCAAATGGAGCGATGCGGCAGACGGTGAAGTGCAGCTGATGGATATAGACAGCGGCAAATTGAAGAGCCGCATGGAAATCCTCAGCATGGTCAAAAAACCGAAGGAAAAGAATATCGAATCGTGCGATGTGCTCGTCGTAGCAGGCCGCGGCATCAAGAAAAAAGAAGACCTCGCCATGGTGCGTCATCTGGCAGACCTCTTGGGCGGCGAAGTAGCCGGCACGCGCCCGATGATAGAAGCAGGCTGGCTCGAAGCAAGGCAGCAGATAGGGCTGAGCGGCAAGACGGTGCGCCCCAAGCTCATAATCACCTGCGGCGTATCGGGAGCTATCCAGTTCGTGGCGGGCATGAACCACTCGGAAAACATCTTCGCCATAAACTCCGACCCTAAAGCGGGGATATTCAAGACGGCAAATTACGCTATCGTAGGCGATATATATGAAATAATACCGCAGCTAATCGAAAAAATTCAGGCGGGGGCAAAATTACAATGACAACTAAAACATACAATAAATTCACCAAAAAAGACCTAGAAGCGGTAAGTGCATTCGTCCCTAGAGAACGTTTGCTGTGGCAGGAGGAAATCAACGAAGAATACAGCCACGATGAATTGACCGTAGAGCATCACTATCCGGAAGTCGTGGTCCGCGCCCTTAGCACTGACGAGATATCGCAGCTGATGAAGTACGCCAATGAACACCACATACCCGTTACGGTGCGCGGAGCAGGTACGGGGCTGGTCGGCGCGGCTGTGGCAGTAGAAGGCGGCATCGTGCTCGACACGACGCTCATGAACCACTTCTTAGAGCTGGACGAAAAGAATCTGACCGTAACGGTAGAACCGGGCGTGCTGCTGATGGACTTAGCGGCGTACGCTGAAGAACACGGCTTTTTGTACGCGCCCGACCCCGGTGAAAAATCCGCCACCATCGGCGGCAACATCAGCACGAATGCCGGCGGCATGAGAGCCGTAAAATTCGGCGTAACGCGCGACTACGTACGCGGGCTGGAAGTGGTGCTCGCCGACGGCACCGTATTAAACCTAGGCGGCAAGATAGTAAAGAACAGCTCCGGCTACGACTTGAAAGACCTTATCGTCGGCTCGGAAGGCACGCTCGCTGTCGTTACCAAGGCTATTTTAAAGCTGCTGCCGCTGCCCAAGAAGAGCATAAGCCTCTTGATTCCCTACCCCACGCTGGAACAGGCCATCGGCACAGTGCCCTTAATCGTAAAGTCCAAGGCAATTCCTACGGCGATTGAATTCATGGAACGCGAAGTAATAATCGACGCAGAAAAATATCTGGGCAGAAAATTCCCGGACAATCAGTCAGACGCTTATCTGTTATTGAAATTCGACGGCAATACGATGGAAGAAATAGCCTCGTACTACGACGGCACGGCACAGATATGCCTCGACCAGGGAGCACTCGATGTGCTGATAGCCGACACGGATGAACGCAACGAAGGCATTTGGAAGGCGCGCGGCGCATTTCTCGAAGCGATAAAAGGCTCCACGACGCAGATGGATGAAGTCGATGTCGTCGTGCCGCGCAGCGAAGTCAACACCTTCGTCGAATACGTCCACCAGCTGCGCTCAGAGCTGGGCATAAGGATAAAATCCTTCGGGCACGCAGGCGACGGCAATCTGCACGTCTACATCCTGCGCGACGATATGACGGATGAGCAGTGGCACAGCGCATTGAATCTCGTAATGGACAAGCTATACGGCAAAGCACAGGTGCTTAACGGACAGGTATCGGGTGAACACGGCATAGGCCTCGTAAAAAAAGCTTACCTGAAACAGTCCGTGCCGCCGCAGTCCCTCGCACTTATGCAGGGCATAAAAGCAGCCTTCGACCCGAACAATATACTAAATCCCGGCAAAGTCTGCCAGTGAGTTTCCTTCTATTATATATAGAGATGTACAAATGCGAAGCGAGGAGAAATTTTCTCCTCGTTTTTTGCTGTCAATTTTCATCTATTGTGTGATACAATAGGTAATGCTTAACAAAATGAATTTTGTGCAGAACTCAGATGGGAGGACTATTTTTGAATATAAATATATACGACGGCTTGAATCCTGCGCAGCAGCAGGCGGTGGCACATACGGACGGCCCGCTGCTGATAATGGCGGGAGCAGGCTCCGGCAAGACGAAGGTACTGACCTGCAAAATCGCCGCTCTATTGGCAAAGGGCGTATCGCCGTACAATATACTGGCCATCACCTTTACGAATAAAGCGGCGGCTGAAATGCGCGACCGCGTGGACAGAATGATAGGCGAGACGGCAAAATACGTCTGGCTCAGCACGTTTCATTCCTTCTGCGCGCGCTTTCTGCGCTACGAGATAGAAGCACTCGGCATTTACAAGCAGAATTTCGTAATATACGACAGCTCAGATGCGCAGACGCTCGTAAAAAACTGCCTTAAAGAACTGAATCTCGATGAAAAGCAGTTCGCGCCCTACGCTGTGCAGTCGGCAATATCGAACGCCAAAAACATGATGATGGGACCGGCGGATTTTGCTGCTCAGGCGGGCGATTTCTTCGCTAGAAAGGTCGCTGAAGTCTACGACGCGTACCAAAAGCACCTAGTGGAAAACAATGCGCTCGATTTTGACGATTTACTATTGTTAGCCGTGCGCGTCTTGAGCGATCATTCGGAGATACGCGAAAAGTACCAGCAGCGGTTCCAATACATTCTCGTCGATGAATATCAGGATACGAACGGGGCGCAGTATCAGCTGACGAAGCTCTTGGCGGGCAAGTACAGAAATATCTGCGTCGTCGGCGATGCCGACCAGTCCATCTACGGCTGGCGCGGTGCCGATATCCGCAATATCATGGACTTTGAAAAGGATTATCCCGAAGCCAAGGTCATAAAGCTGGAGCAGAATTACCGCTCTACCAAGACGATTTTGCAGGCGGCGAACAGCGTGATCGAAAACAATATCGACAGAAAGCCCAAAGAACTCTGGACGAACAATGCCCAAGGCGAAAAGATCATCCATTACACTGCCAACACCGACAAGGACGAAGCCAAGTACATCGCAGAGCAGGCAGTAAAGCAGAAGACTCTGTTCAACGTGCCGTACGGCGATATAGCCGTGCTCTACCGCACTAATGCCCAGTCGCGCGTACTGGAAGAAGGCTTCATGAATGCCGGCGTGCCCTACACGATGGTCGGCGGGCTGAAATTCTACGACCGCAAGGAAATAAAAGACATCCTCGCCTACCTGCGCATAATCTTCAATCCCGAAGATGCCATAAGCCTCATGCGCATAATCAACGTGCCCAAACGCTCGCTCGGCGCGGTAACGATGAACAAATTGTCGCAGTTTGCTGAGATGTACGGCATGACCTTGTTCGATGCCGTGTCCGCACCCGAAACGGCTCCGATAACGCCCAAGGCAAAACACTCGCTCGCCTCGTTCGCCGAATTCATAATGAATATGCTCAACGCGGCAGGCGAATTATCCGTGCACGATTTAATCGACAAGGTAATGCACGAATCGGGCTATATCGCCGAATTGGAAAAAGAAGATACGGTGGAAAACCAGACGCGCATTGAAAACATCAAAGAACTGCTGAGCGTGGCGAAGGAATTTGAAAAATCCGAAGAAGAACCGACGCTGGAAAACTTCCTGAGCAGCGTATCGCTCGTCTCTGACATCGACAACGCCGACATGGAAGACGACCGCGTTACCCTTATGACACTGCACGCCGCCAAAGGGCTGGAATTTCCCGTCGTGTTCATGGCAGGCATGGAAGAAGGACTGTTCCCTCATTCGCGCACACTGATGGACGAAGCGCAGATAGAAGAAGAACGCCGCACCTGCTACGTCGGCATCACCCGCGCCGAAAAGAAACTGTACCTCACGAATGCCAAGAGCCGCATGTACTTCGGCAGAGCAGTCAGCTACGAACAGTCGCGCTTCATCGACGAAATTCCCGCGCAGTACCTCGATGAGCAGGAAGCACAGCCTGACTTCGGCTTCGGCAGCTTCGGCAGGAATAGACATTCCCTCGGCACCAGCAGCTTTGCAGCCAGAAACAGCTACAATAGCAATGCGCCCGGCGGGAAAACCTACGGCAGCGCACCTTCATCCATAAGCGAACGCGCCAGAGCCGTAAAGCCCGCCGGCAATGTCATCCGCCCTGACCTTTCCGTAAAATGGAAAGTCGGCGACAAGGCAGAGCACAGCAAATGGGGCAAAGGCACCATCGTATCGGTCAAGGGCAGCGGTGAAGAAGTTGAACTCAAGATAGCCTTCCCCGGCGAAGGCATAAAAGCACTGATGCAGAAATACGCGCCGATCAAAAAAGTTTGAGGATAGAATAGAACCGATGGACACTTCAATGGATATAAAATGCCCCGTCTGCCACCGCAGGCTGGGCCACATAGCACGCCCTGAAGCACGCGGCAGATTCTTCTGCACCGCGTGCGACTTCTGGGTCTGCTTCACCAAGAAAGACACGAAAGTAACGTACAGGCTAAAACGCCCGGGGCGATAAATTGCAGGCAATCTGCCGCTAAACCTTGAAAAGCGTTTAGATTCTTAGTATAATTAAGTTTGCCAAGCCCGCCTGCAAGGCGGTGCTTTGTTTTATGGAGGGACGATTATGGTCAATAAAACTTTTCAGCGTGTAAATTTTTATCACACTGATGCTATGGGCGTGGTCCACCATGCCAACTACATCCGCTGGTTTGAAACCGGCAGGGTTGAATTTCTGCGCGAGATCGGCATCGTCTTGGGCGATATAATCGCCGCAGGCTATTCGTTCCCGATCACGGAAGTGAAATGCAAGTACATCGCCTCAGGCAAATTCGACGATGTAATCCGCGTTGAAACTACTCCGCTTGCCCTGACGAAGGTCAAGCTGGAATTTTCCTACAAGGTCTACCGCGACAGCGACGACACACTGCTGGCAGAAGGCTTTACGCAGAGCGTATTCACGAGCCTTAAAACAGGGCATATAGCCCGCCTGCCGGAGCAGTTCTACACCAAGCTGCAGGCAGCGATGCAGCAGCAATAAATAAAATCATGCGAGGGGTTTGTTAATAAATGGACAGCAATGCACCAATCGGCATTTTCGATTCAGGTCTGGGCGGCCTTACCGTACTAAAGGCACTGCGGAGGCTTCTGCCAAATGAAAATATGATATTCGTCGGGGATTCCGCCCGCGCACCGTACGGCTCTAGGAAACCTGAGGAGATAATTGCCTTTTTGAAGCAGTTCATCAATTATTTCGCCTCGCGCAAAGTCAAAATGGCAATCTGCGCCTGCAACACCATGACTTCCTACGGCTATCCGCTCGTAAAAGACAGCGCACCGTTTTTTCTCGTGCCCATGAACCCTGCCGTCATACCGGCAGCCAGAGTCTCGCCCAACAAGCACATCGGCGTAATAGCCACCGAAGCCACTATAAATAAAGGTATGCACAGAGCCGCAGCAGCCGCAGCCGACCCGCAGATAAAAGTCTACGGACAGGGCTGCCCGAAATTCGTGCCGCTGATCGAATCCGGCCACATCGAAGGCCCGGAAATCGAAGCGGCAGTCAAAGGCTACGCCCGCCAATTTGCCGGCACCGGCATCCATTCACTCATACTGGGCTGCACGCATTATCCCATCATCATCAAAGTGCTTGCCAAATACTTCGGCAAGGACGTGGCGATGATAAACCCTGCCTTTGAAACGGCAAAAAACGCCAAGGACATACTGCGCCGCGAAGGGCTGCTCAACACCCAGAGCGGCATGGGCAGCCTCGAACTGTGCTTTTCCGCCAAGCAGGCGAACTCCGAAAAAATGGCGCAGCTCATATTAGGCAGCGACATCCCGCCGTTTAAGAGCGTGGATTTGACTGTATATTAAAAACAACAAATTTGGGGGCATTAATGTGGATTTAATCATCACAATTATTTTATGGGTCATCATCATCTTATTCCTGCTCAATGAGCTGGTCATCCGTGCCATCGGCGATGCCAAAGTCGTATTTAAAGCCGATCAGCACACACCCTTCAAGCTCGACGAAATCACGCAGGATTCCATCTCTATGAGCACCGTCATCAACGTGGCGAACGAAGGCAAACAGTGCTGCACCATCATGGACTGCTACGTGCGCCAGCTGCTCCCCTACGAACAGTTTGACGGCGTAAAAGTCGAAGCCAAAGCAGAACTCAAAGGCGTACCGCGCGAAGACGACTACTTTGAAGCAGTGCTGATTCAAAAGCATGAAAGCATCGACATAGTAATCCGCGTAAAACTCACTGACCGCAAGAACAACGACATCAAGAAAACCCTAACGCACATGGTTGATTTACCGCTCGACATCGTATACCAGCACTGCGCACGCTACCCTTGGACGCTCTCCAAGAAGACTATCGTGCTGACAGCAGAAGAAATCGCTGCCTTAGCCGGCGTACAGCTCGAAAACAATTAATTCAATTTAATTAATAAAGGAAGGTAAATCACATGAGCACTATTCCCGAAATCATACCGATTCATTCACGCATTTTAACAAAAAAAGACGACATCGTCGATGTAATTGAAAAATACACCAAAGACAAAATCGGTCCCAACGACGTTATCACCGTAGCAGAAAGCGTCGTGGCAATCACCCAAGGGCTTTACATCCGCCCCGAAGACCTCAAGATAAGCCGCCTCGCACAGTTCTGCTGCCGCTTCATCCCCGACTACGGCAGCCTTGCCAGCCCGCACGGCATGGAATCCCTGATGGTCAAAGAAGGCCACTACCGCGTAGCAGCAGGCCTCTTCATCGGCTTTCTAGCCAAGCTCGTCGGCAAATCAGGCGTATTCTACAAAATCGCCGGCCGCCAGACAGCACTGATCGACGACGTAACAGGCACCATGCCGCCGTTTGACAAGATGATCGTATACGGACCGGAACACACCCAAGAAGTAGTAGACGCACTCAAAAAACGCCTCGGCTGCTTCGGCGCGGTAATAGCCGATGTCAACGACCTCAAACGCTCCCGCATCGTCGGCGTAACAGACGGCTGCCGCGGCGACCTCGTAGCACACCTTATGATCGACAATCCGTTCGGCAACGCTTCCCAGAAGACACCGATCGCCATCATCAAGAACTTCAAGCAGTACCAAGAAGAACAAGCCTAAGCCTTATTTCTCAAAATAAGAATGAGCAGATTAGCCTAAATGACTAGCCTGCTCATTTTTTTATGCCGCCCACTTCTTAGCCGGCAGTATTTTTGCTATAATATCATTAACTAATAGACAGTTTAAAGAGGAGGAATTTTTCTTGATCACAGGAGAATTAAAAAGCAAAGTAGACAAAATCTGGACAGACATCTGGGCAGGCGGCATCACCAACCCCATAACCGTAATAGAACAGCTGACTTACCTCATGTTCATCCGCTCACTCGACCAAAAAGAACTAGCCAACGAATCCGACACCGCCGCACTATTAGGCGGTCCCTCCGAGCCGAAGCTCTTCCCGCAGACAGACGAAGGACAGCAGATGCGCTGGAGCAGATTCAAAGACCTCGACCCGCGCGAAATCTTCGACATCGTATCGCAGAAAGTATTCCCGTTCATCAAGACACTAGCCGGCGACAAAGACGCAGCCTTCTCGCGCTATATGTCAGATGCCATGTTCCTCATTCCCACGCCGCAGGTACTGCAAAAAATCATCACCGGATTAGACGACATCTACTGCACCATAGAAAACACAAACGACAAAGATATGCAGGGCGACCTCTACGAATATATGCTCGACAAGCTCCAGACCTCCGGCAAAAACGGACAGTTCCGCACGCCCCAGCAAATCCGCGAAATGATGGTGCAGCTAATCGACCCCAAGCCCGGCGAATACATCTGCGACCCCGCCTGCGGCACAGCCGGCTTTCTCATTTCCAGTGCCCACTACATCGAAAAGCACTATCATAACGAACTACTCGTCGATGAAAAACGAGACTTCTTCAAACAGCAAGCCTTCACCGGCTTTGACACCGACCGCACCATGCTGCGCATCTCCGCCATGAACTTAATGCTCCACCGCATCACCAACCCCGAAATCAATTACCAAGACAGCATATCCAAGCAAAACAGCATAAACGAAAAATACGACGTAATCCTCGCCAATCCCCCGTTCAAAGGCACAGTCGATGCCGAAAGCATTAACGACGACTTAAAAGCAATCACCAGCACCAAAAAGACAGAACTCCTGTTCCTCGCACTCTTCATCCGTATGCTCAAAATAGGCGGACGCTGCGCCTGCATAGTACCCGATGGCGTACTCTTCGGCTCCAGCAAAGCACACAAAGCCATCCGCCGCGAACTCGTCGAAAACCAGCAGCTCCAAGCAGTAATCTCCATGCCCTCCGGCGTATTTAAACCATATGCCGGCGTATCCACAGCCGTACTCGTATTCACCAAAACCAACAGCGGCGGCACAGACGACGTATGGTTCTACGATATGCACGCCGACGGACGCAGCCTCGACGACAAACGCACCGAAATCAAAGAAAACGACATACCCGACATACTGGCACGCTTTGCCAATATTGAGGCAGAAAAAGACCGCAAACGCACCGAACAGAGCTTCTTAGTCCCCAAACAGGAAATCATCGACAACGACTACGACCTTTCTATCAATAAGTATAAAGAGATTGAATATATACCCGAAGAATACCCGCCCACTGAAGAGATATTGGCGGAGCTGAAGGGTATTGAAAAAGAAATTGCTGATGGATTGATGGAATTGGAGAAAATGCTTATATGAAAAATTATGTTAGGTTAGAAGATGTATGTTCATCAGCTTCATCTAATAT
>CATYZV010000026.1 GCA_958415865.1 uncultured Selenomonadaceae bacterium | reverse complement strand
GTGCTATACCTCACTGACTTTTCTTATACATAAAAGAGCTGTAACAAGAATACCTGTTACAGCTCCCTTACATCGATTGGTAATCTACTATACTTTTGCCGCTCGCTGCATATAAATGCACAAGATTATTCTCCGTTCAGCGTGCAGTACACTCCCGGAGCGTCAATTTCCGACCGGCCATCGGTATGAAGGCTCCTCATTAGACATTATCAATTATATTGATACCATATAGCCGAGCTTTTTGTATGAGCCTGCGAGTGAACACATAAAAAAGAGTCTTCATCTGAATCGCTTGGGCAGAATCTTTTTCCTTGCCTGCCATCAATTGCCTCGGTTCCAAAACAATACAGGATGGGGCATGACTTATTATGTCGGCTACCAATTTTTTGACAAAATCCTGCCTGATACATTTTAGTCTATAATGCAGTTTTTCGATGCGCAGCCGCTGCTTTTCAATATTCCTAGAGTAGTTTCGATTTGTCAGCTTGCGTTTTAGAGACTGCTTTTCCCGGTGCAGAGTTTTTTTCAGCTTCCTTACACTTGCTAATTCCTCGATATTACAGCCAGATATACCCTCACAGCGTATAAAATACTGTTCATCAAATCGCACATGAAGCTTCATATCCGACAGTCTTATTGCTCGCACTTTTTCTCTTGCTAATACTGAGACAAAATACCTGCCGCCATAAAAAGATACAGTACCGCTGACCACATCAGCATTTAACGGCAGATATCCATACTGCTTTAAGCGTACTTTCCCAAATGTAGGTATTTTGATACAGTTCCTGCTTATTGTCCAATCGCATACATTATTGCGTGGATAATAAAGCTTAACCGCAGGTTTGATATATGACTTAAAATTAGGGAAGCGTCTTTCGCTTTTAAAATAATTCATATACGCAGCCTGCGCATTTTTAATCGCTTTTTTGCGCGCCTTAGATCCACAGATACCTATCCATGCAAACTCTTTCTTGCTTTTAAGCTCACGGTTGACATACTTGTCAAAGTCGATAGCCGAAATAAAATGGTCATCATCCTCTGTCAATACGCCTTCCATATACAGCTTGTAAAGCCGAATGTTCATATTCAGATACTCATTGTAGAGAAAGCGGCAGACACCCATATTCTGCCGCATTTTCTCCTTTTGCACCGCAGTGGGTGCTATCTCAGCTTTATAGGCACGATAAATTTTATCATTCATCAGCCATATATTTTCTGCATCTTATTTCAAGCTTTTTGAGCAGTCTGATGAATGTCCTGATGAGCAGCTTCGCGCTGTGCTAAAAGCTGTGCATGCTTTTCCCGCTGAGCATTTACTTCAGCATCCTTGGCAGCCTTTTCAGCAGCAGCTTTGATTTCTGCAGCTTTTTCAGCAGCCTTTTCTTCGCTGATGCGTGCACGTTCAGCAGCCGTCTTGCGGCCGATCTTCCAAGTAGCACCGATACCGCCCATCACTTCATCGCCGGAAGTAGAAACACTGGCACTGAGCATGAAGTCCTGATTCGGATAGTGGAATACGCCCAGAGCAAGACCCGTTTCACTCTTGTACTGACCAACGCCCACAGCGATTTCAGTAGGAGCTTCCGGATCAAAGCCCATGGTGCGCAGGTTGGCAATAGCAGCACTCATAGCACCGACCTTGTCAATACGTTCTTCAACATCGCCCATACGGCTTTCGAGGCTATCTACACGGCCGCTCAGAGCAGAAACATTGCTGTCAATGCGAGCAACTTCATTTCTGCGGATATCAGCTTCAGCATTTACTGCACCTACTACAGTCTGGTTGGAAGTGTATTTATCATTCTTCGTCAGTTCTTCGTCGAGATCGCTAGTTTTACCAAGAGTGCTCAACTTAGAGCCGTTTTCAGTAGCAACATCGCCGCCACCGGTCATGGTAATACCGCCTTCATTGAACTGAGCCTTACCGCCAATAGTAGTAGTCTGAGTCTTTTCATCATAAGTAATGCCAGTTACTTTTTGTTTAACATCGTTGATATCATCAGAAACTGTGTTAATCTTATCATCAATCTTATGATTTAATTTACCAATGGCAGTAGTAGTATTATCACCATCCGTAAGCTCACCCTTCTTAACAGCACTATAATTAAGATCGCCTACTTTGTTATTTACCTTGCCGATAGCTTCAGTTACATTCATGCCGTTCTGAATATCAGTGCCTTTTACATCAAGATAATTCTGATTGCCGACAGCTTCCTGAGTTGCCTGATTTGCATTTTTGACCTGTTCATCAACATACTGTTTATTAGCAGCATCTGTTTTTTCTACAGGTGCAGCAAGACCGGTTACTCTATTAGTAGTAATCGTATTGCCGTCAATTCTCGTAGAACCGCTTGTATTGGAAATAGTCAAGCCGCCTTCATTAAATGAAAGCGATGTTTTGCCAAACATGCCGCCATCTACAGTTGTAGAGAATCTGCCGCCACCGTCGAAAGAAACGCCGTCTATCGTAGATACATTATTCAGTGCCGTACCATTTTCACCTTCAAATGTGATAGAATCCTTTGTTTCACTATCATATTTAACAGCCAACTTATCCAAATCAGCAACAGAAGATTTAACAGCATCGACATAATTTTTATTAGCCGCATCGCTGCCATCACTATTTTCTGTAAGATCAGCAAGACCTGTTACTTTATTGGTAGTAACCGTACCGCCAAGAATATTGGTAGAGCCCATGTTGCTGCCGTCATCTTTTGTACCTGAAACAGTCAAGCCATTTTCATCAAATGCAAAAGTATTGTTACCGCCAAACATGCTGCGGTTTACAGTAGTGGATAATTTGCCATCGCCATCGAAGGAAACACCGTCTATCGTAGATACATTATTCAGTGCCGTGCCATTTGCACCTTCAAATGTGATAGAATCTTTTGCTTCGCTATCATATTTAACAGCAAGTTTATTTAATTCATCAAGATTACCCTGAACGGCATCAACATATTTCTTGTTAGCAGCATCACTATCTTTAGTTGGATCAGCAAGACCGGTTACTTTATTGGTAGTAATTGTACCGCCAAGAATATTAGTAGAGTCCATGTTGCTGCCGTCATCTTTTGTACCCGAAACAGTCAAGCCATTTTCATTAAATACAAGAGTATTGCTGCCGCCAAACATGCTGCGATTTACAGTTGTAGAAAGTTTGCCGTCGCCATCAAACGAAACGCCTTTAATCTTATTGGTAGTACCTTCATCCCATTTTACTGCCTCTTCATCGAGTGCTTCAAGCTTCTGATTAGTAGTATAAAGCTGACCGCCCGTTACAGCATCATGTGAACCTTCTACTATTTTTCCATCAGCTACATTGACGACCTTGCGCTGTAATTTATCATTGCCGACAGAAACAGTGTTTGCTTCACTAGCTACGCTACCTGCGCCAAGTGCTACAGCGTTAGTTGCTAAACTTTCTACTTTACTTTCCGCGCCAAATGCTACCGAACTAATTCCCAAAGCTTTAGCTTGATAGCCAACTGCCGTAGCTTTATTACGAGAACCTTCTCCGGCTTTAGCACCGAAACCAATTGCTACACTGCCATTCGTAGAAGCATTTGCATTTGCACCCAAAGCAACACTATTTTGAGTAGAGTTACTGCCTACACCTATCGCAGTACTATTAGCTCCACTTGTCTTACCAGGTACAATACCAGCATCATAAAGCTGACCTGCATTTACAGCATCAGTAGAATCTGCTTTAAATTCAGCATCTTTTACACCGCTAATACTGCCGTCATTTGATACAGTAACATTGCCAATTGTAGCATCATCACCGGTTACATGGCCATTAGCTAATTGATTTATAGCAGTATATCCTTTTTCTGCGCCCAGTGCTTTCCAGTCGAGGTTTGTACCTGCACTAATAACAGAATCCATGTTAGCATCAAGAGTCTGCCACAAGCCGCGGTCGCTAGTCAATTTCAATACAGCGGGGAGATTGCGGACTAAATCTACAGGATGAATGCTGCCATCAGCTCCGAGGAATCTAGCAGGAAATTGACCAGCTATATTATCACTAACGGTAAATCCTTTAATAGTTAATTTGCCAGTTGCTTCATCCCATTTTGCATTGGGGTCTACTGTTTTTAAGAGTTTATTAACATTTTCTTCACCGATACTGCTAAATAATTCATGCGTATCTTTTTTACCCATTACCTGAGCTAATTTATTTATCGTAGTATCCGGATTTAATGTACCTTTTGCAATTTCTAAAGCAGAATCTTTAACTGCATCCTGAACACCAGGATAATTCCATACGGCTTCACCAACTTTAACAACACCGCCTACAACCTGTGCTGTTTTCTTTAAGTCAAGGCTACCTGCCAGCTTATTAGAATCAGATTCATAGAAGTTTAAATTATTTCCGTTAATTTCTACATCATTTAAACGGATTTTACCATAACGAATTGTAAGTCCGCTCTTATCTAACGTTACTTTCTGATTATGAGCTGGATCGCCTGCAATAACGATACCATTGCCTGTGAACTGTACACCATTTATAGTGTCAGTGGTACCGTGATCCCAAGATACGTAACCACCGAGTTTTGTATTCAACTGGCCTAAATTTACTGCGTCAGTATCATTTTCACCGGCTGCTACATTGACAACCTTACGTTCATTTCCCTTGCTACCGACAGAAACGGTATTATCTTCATAAGTTGAACTTTTATAACCGATTACTACAGAATTTTTATTCCAAACTTTAGTGTCTGCGCCTAAAGCTATCGAATTTTCACCTGTAACACTAGCACTCTTACCAAGACCTACTGCATTTTGAGCTGTAACATTTGCTCCATAACCAACTGCTGTTGAATATTCTGCTCCTGCTTTAGCATGAGAACCAATTGCCATTGAATGACGTGCAGAAGAGGCACCGTAGCCTATAGCTGTACCGTCTGTAGTTGCACTGCTAGACCAACCGATAGCCGTAGAAGCAGAACCATCAGCCTTGCTGTTATAGCCTAAAGCAGTAGCACCCCATCTATTAGCTTGAGAGCCGGTTCCTATAGCTATCGTACCATTTTTTGCTGTATCAGCAGCCGTACCCGGTACAATACCACCACTCAAAAAATCATCTATTTCATAAGTAGGATCACCGGCTGCAAAAGTAGTAATACCCTTTTCATTAAAAACTATAGCTTCGGGCGTTGCTGCCTGCGACACGGGCATAAAATATAAACTTCCTACTGCCAGCGATGCTACCAGCAGTTTCATTTTCTTGCTTTGAGATTTACTCATCTTTCTACACTCCTTCAAGATAGAAAATATCTCTCCGGTTTTAGTCAAACCAATCACTTCATATTACTTATTGATTATCACTATATTAATGTAGAAAACAGTACTTCTGCCGTTGCATTTATGTACATTCCTGGTTCGGCGAGCTTTGCTCTCCCCAAGCGTTACTTCCCGGCCGGCCGCCGGTATATGACTTCTCCTTTCAGTGATATTATTTTACAAAGTCAAGTACTCTTGCAGATTTTTTAAGTTTATAGCTGCATTTTGACTTCTATTTATATTAAGTCCGCAATGCGTACAGCTGAAGGTATTATCTTCATCACTGTTCGGCGGGCTTTGTATAACTTTATTTCTACATCTGCTGCAAATGAATGCAGTGCTGCACTCTGCTTCTAAATTCACGGGTATTCTAACTGCAATGCCCATCTGACGGCATTTTGTCAACAAACGATTTTTCAGCTCTATAAGCCTACATTCCTTTAGCTTTTTCCTTGCAGCCTCTGAGCTTTCAGCTTCTTTTCTGACTGCAATATCTCCCAATACTATGTATGCAGGTTTTCGCTGTACTATCTCCGACACAGCCTTATTGATATAATCGCTATACACCTGCTCGAGATGGAGCCTCAGCTTCATAAGCTTTTCCTGTTGTTTACGTCTGTTGCTGGCATTAGATTCATGGCTGCGGCGGGACAGAGAACGTATTTCACGCGCTATCTTTTTCTTTAGTACGATGACGCGGCGGTTTTTTTCAATATTCTCGATCTGACTGCCGTCATCCAGCGTGATAAAACCATTCGCACCGATGTAAATACCCATACCGCCATTGTATTCATCACGGTTTATCGGCTCTATATCCTGCTGCACTGTAGCTGAAATAAAATAACGCCCGGCTATATAAGAAATACTTCCTCTTACAATAGATGTATCCAGCGGCAGATAGCCATGCTCTTTGAGCTTTAAGCATCCAAGCCCCGGCACGATAACGGAATCATTTTCAATCTGCCATTTTGCAGTCAGACGCCCGGGATAAAGCAGAGTAACACTGTCGGCATATTTGGCTTTAAAGCGCGGCAGGTCGGCTTTACCTTGAAAATATCTTTGAAAGGCAATTTCGGCATTGGATAACACAGCTTCTATAAATACAATAGGACAGCTTGCGATAAAAGCGTGAATGTCGCTAAGATGCGGCAGCTGGCATTGGATAAATACTTCCTTAGTAATAAACCAATATGAGGTCCTCTCAGCTTTAACTATAGCCGTTGTTTCTTTCTCACAGACTGCACGGTGTTCTAAGTTCATCTGAATGTATTTATTGTAGACAAAACGGCATATGCCGATGAGTCGGCGTATCTTAGCTGCTTGCTGCGCATTCGGTTTTAATTCAGTTTTATAAGCTTTTTTCACAATAAAAAAACGCTCCAACAAAACAATCGAAATCGTTTATCAGGCGTTCTAAAGACCACACTGTCTTGGTCAAACAGCATGATTAAGTATCAATAAATTGCCATTTATACATGAAATATACTTCTACTGCTCGGGACCTCGACTATGGCTCCGATTCCTTGTTCTGCGTGCTATAACACTCCCAAGGCGTTGATTCCCGCTCAGTCAGCGGTATAGTAACAACAAAAACAGCATTTGACGATTCTTTTGCAGCTGTCTTTAGTTTATATCTACTACTATATCACATTTACCCCCCCGTGCAAGACTTTAATCACAATCTTAACGAAATTTTATATCCTTGCACTGCCGTAATTTGGATATCAATCTGACAAAATAAGTAAAAACAGCAACTTTATTGCATAATAATAGGAAAACCCGCTCTATTAGGGCGGCATAAAAGGAACAGATTCACTGTCAAAACAAAAGAACCGCTATTACGTAATGTAACAACGGTTCTCTTTATATGCTAAACTAGCTTTATTCTTATTCCGCTTTCAAGCGGTACATCTTGATAGGAACAGGATTGTCCTTAAGCTGCCAGATGCCGCAGGGGCAGACACCGGCACAGATGCCGCAGCCGATACACTTTTTGTCATCGGATACGTATTCAAAGCTGCCGTCTTCATGCTGAATGCGGGAAATTGCTTTTTCCGGGCACGATTCAAGGCACGTTTCACAGTCGCGGCAGGTACCGCAGCTGATGCAGCGCGATACGTCGTCAGCGGGTTCGCCGAGTTCGCAGTGATGGCATTTAGCGAAGTATGCTTTGCCGATTTCTTTCTTATCAATCTGTTTCTTTTCCGGGAACGGAGCAACGTCTTTGCCCATTACATAAGCGTCAGCGTAGTAAGCTGCTCTCTGTCCGGAGCCGATAGCGTCGGTCAAGCGGCCGGGTTTGATGACGTCGCCGGCTGCAAATACGCCGTCGAGGATGGATGCGTCGCCATTGGGTACGAGCCAGTCGCGGAATTTTTTGATGCTGTCGTCAGCAGGGAGATAATCGAGTACAGGGGATTCGCCGATGGATACGAGTACCATATCGCCGGGGATGAAGCGGCCTTTGTTGTCGTAAATTCCTTCGTCGGTGATCTTGCTCGTCATGAACGGCCAGATGAGTTTGCCGCCGCGGCTTTCTACGTACTGTATTTCGTCTTCAAATGCTGCCGGTTTCTGCACGTCGATACAAGTTACGGTTTCTGCACCCATATCGTATGCGCCGCGTGCCGTATCCATGCCGGCGTTGCCGCAGCCGATTACGATTACATTTTTGCCGACTTTGGGATGCTTACCGCTGTTGACTTCTTTGAGGAACTGCAGTCCTCCGGTTACTTTTTCTACGCCTTCCCACGGGAATACGCGCGTTTTATGACCGCCTGTTGCTACGACTACAGCGTCAGCCTGTGCTCTGATAGCAGTGAATTTGTCTGCATCGACTTTGCAGCTGCCGACAAATTTTACACCCATATTTTCAATGCGCTTCAATTCTGCTTTTAAAAGGTCGATGGAAAGACGCGCACGCGGTATTACCTGTTCGAGCTTGCCGCCCATGATGTCGCAGTCATCGTAAACTGTTACATCGTGGCCTTTTCTGATGAGTTTCCAAGCAGCAGACAGACCTGCTACACCGCCGCCGATGACAGCGATTTTCTTGCCGGTTTTCGTTTTAGGCGGTTCAATCTGAGTGAAAGAGGACAGGTAGCCGAGCGGCCCGATCTGAATCGGTTCGTCGATATCGCCGCGCGTACAGCCGTCCATACAAGGATTAGGGCATACGCTGCCGCATACTGATCCGGGGAACGGAGTATAGTCGAGAACGAGGCGTACAGCTTCATCGACTTTGCCCTGACGCAGCAGATTGTAACGGCGCTGTGTAGGAATATTAGACGGGCATGAAAATTCGCAGGGCGCGTTGAATTTAGCGTTTTCCCAGAACGGAACACGCTGACGGTACAGGCCTTTTACTACGGTAGGATTGACTACGAAGTCATCTACTGCAACGTCGCTGAACATACCGCCTTTAATCCATTCTTTCGTGCGGAAGGATTTGATATCGGGCTGTTTGTTGGCAGCAGCCTGTTTTTCTTCAAATGTCATCGGCTGAAGCTTATGCCATTCAGACCAGTTGGACAATTCGTGGCGCAGTTCAGTGCGGCCGATGGATTCGAGGAATTCATCCATGTTGTTGTCGAGGAAAGCAATATCGTTTTCGTCAAGGTCTTTGAGACGCACATCAGCCGGATGTCCGTCGATGGGACCGCGGAAGTAGACAGTGCCGCCTACCATGCCGACGCAGGGACGTTCGCCGAGTACGCTGGTAAACTGTGCTGAGTCTACACCGCATACTATAGCTTTACCGCCGCCCATGAATTCAAAGGAGAAGGAACCCACATTCTTGAGCACCCAGAGCTGCGGTTCTTCGTACAGCGGGTCATGTTTCATCAATGAACCGGAACGAGTGCCGGCACGGCCGCCGATATATATTTTGCCACCTGCCGAGCAGTGGCCTGCCGTGTCGCCGGCATCGCCGCGAACGGTGATCTTGCCGCCGGCGTTGAGCCAGCCGACATCGGCTGAAGATGATTCATCAACGAGAATTTCTGTATTGTCAAGGCACATGCAGCCGACACGCTGGCCGGCGTTCGTTACATGGAAGAACAGTTTTTTGCCTTCGGGATGCCATAACGGACCGCCGATATCGTGCTGGCCTGATGCGTGTATTTCAAATTGAGTTTCGCCCTCTTTTACGGCTTTGCCGATGGCGAGGAGCAGATCCTGTGTAGACATGCGTTCATGTCCGACTAATGTATCTATAGTAAACATTTTTGCTTTTCCTCCTCACCGATTAGCATACATACTGAATGCCGAGTTTATCAGCAATAGCTTTATCCGTAGAAACGAGTGCGTCGCTTCTGCCTACAGGCAGAGACGAGTTGCCGATCGGAGCCATGAGTTTTCTCATTTCCTGGTCAAATGCCAGAACGTAATCGACAATCTTCTGCGCGCCTTTATCTACATCGAGGCGTTTTACGAGGCGAGGATTCTGAGTGCAGATGCCGGTCGGGCATTTGCCGGTGTTGCAGGCGTTGCAGCGTCCTTCTTCATTGCCGACACAGCCCAAGAGCTGAATCAGAATCTTGCCGCAGAATACGCCGTTAGCACCGAGGCAGATCATCTTGAAAGCATCTGCCGCAGCATTGCCTGTCATGCCGATACCGCCGCCGCCATAAAGAGGAATCTGTCCTTGAAGACCCTGTTTAACAGCTGCCATGTAGCAGTCGCGGATCTTGGATACGACAGGATGACCGGTATGGTCGAGCGAAATTTCATTGGCTGCACCGGTACCGCCCTGAATGCCGTCGATGAAGAAACCGCCGCAGATCTTGTACGGATCGCGCAGCAGGTTGTTGTATACGGATACGGAAGTTGCAGATGCAGCGCATTTGATAGCAACCGGCACGCGGAAGCCGAAAGCTGCATTCATGGACAAGTGCAT
Source organism: uncultured Selenomonadaceae bacterium (assembly GCA_958415865.1). Classification (GTDB taxonomy): domain Bacteria; phylum Bacillota; class Negativicutes; order Selenomonadales; family Selenomonadaceae; genus Megamonas. Next base: position 2,193 of record CATYZV010000026.1, on the reverse strand, counting down.
TTTCTGTACTGATTCTTCGATAGAGTACAGACCCTGATGGTTAGGAGGAGACGACAGTGTAGCTTTCGGCACGCCGCGAATCGCCTGTACGTGTTCTGCTACTTTTGCCGCCATCAAGAGACCGCCATCGCCCGGTTTTGCACCCTGGCCGATCTTGATCAATACGCCTGCCGGGTCTACTTTCATCTTAGGCAGAGCCTTTACTATACGGTTCCAGCCGAAATGACCGGATGCGATCTGAATGATCATGTATTTCAAATAATCCGATTCCAGCAATTTAATAGGCATACCGCCTTCACCGGAACTCATGCGGATAGGAATATTGCATTTTTCATTGAGATAAGCACAAGCTATAGCCACAGCTTCCCAAGCTCTGGTAGAAAGTGCGCCGATGGACATATCGGAGAAAATCAGCGGATAAATCCATCTGACCGGCGGTGCTTTATGAGCCATCACGAGCTTGCCGTTTTCCATCTTGAACGGCAGCTTTTCCGCCGGCAGCACACGGCCGAACGGAGCGCGGATATCAAATGTATGACGCTGAGAGTCGAGCGACGGGTCAGTCATCTGGCTGATACGGCCGACGACGATATGGTCAAGCGTGCGCTGTGCATTGAGGTTGGTACGGCCGCCGCGTTTAATCGGGCCATGGTCGCGTCCGAGCAGAGTCTGACGGCTGTCAGGATTTCTAACAGGGCGGATAGCACCGTTAGGGCATACTTTTTCACACATGCCGCAGCCGATGCAGGCTTTAGACAGATCGCCCACCTGTTCAATTATGGGCAGAGCCTTATGCTGTTTCTTAGGTTCGGGAAATACGCCTTCTGAAATCGTTCTATCTAGGCGGATAACGCCTGCTTTTATCGCGCCGATAGTGCAGGTAGCTACACAGCTGCCGCACATGGTACAGCGGTCTTTATCGTACTGAATTTTCCAGTTTAAGTCATTGACGCTGACTTCTTGTGTTCTTACTGCTTGCATCTTTGAACCTCCAGGTCGTTATTGATTATTACAACTTCGCGTTCATTGGGGTAGATGTCTTTCGTCATATCGCGATTTGGCATTATTTCATTGATGCCGCAGACTTCAGATGATATAGCAACAGTATTTTCATCGCGTCCTACAACTACCGGGCGGAGCTTTTTGGAATCACAGCACGTCATCATGCGGCCGTCCGGGAGGTTGGCGATGATGGTATTCGGACCGTTGATTTCCAGATTAGCGAGCGACTGGCGGATAGCCGTCAGCACTTCTTTATCCTCACGTTTGTCGATATCTTCAAACGGCAGAGGAGTTATGACGTGTTTATAATACTCAATCGGCCATTTCAGTTCATGCAGTACATAGTGGAGCGTATAGAGGAAATTCTGCGAATCCGATTCAAAGCCGATATAGCCGCGGTGCAGAGATTTCTGGAATTCTTTGTTCTTCGTGTAGAATGTATTTTCACCGTTAGCGCAGAGCGTATATCCCTGCAGGAAGAACGGATGAGCCGCATAGCGCACGATATCGTAGTTCGTATTCTGACGGCACTGAGCAACGATATTCTTTGCCAAAAGTCCGCCGTTTTCATCCCAAAGATGGAAATACGTAGCGATGTCGGCAGGATCGCCGATTTCCTTGAGCGTCAGCACATCCGGCCAGAAAGAATATACAAAGCCGTTGCCGGAGTCTTCCAGCAGCTTGCGCAGAGCAAGGCGCGTATCGAGCAGCAATTCTCCTTTTTCTTCTTCTGATTTATCACGGTAGTATTCAGGATAATCGTAATTGCGGAAAATGTAATACGGCATAGCCTTGATATCAAGACCCGGTTTTTTATCCGGAATCGGAATCCATTCCGACAGCTGCACAAAGTTGTGGCTGTCCATGAATTCTTCTACCATCTGAGCACCGCGCTGAGTGCAAGCCAAAGACAGCAGAGGTTTGTCCTTGTAATCAGAGAAAATACCGTAGAGATCTTTCATAATCATAGCAAAACCGGAATTGTCATGACCTTCCTGCTGAGGAATCATAAGCTTTAAAGCTTTTGCCGGGCTGACAGGTACCTTGCTTTTAATAGAACCTATTCTACACAAATCAATCGCCTCCAAATTAACACATTGCAACACATTGCATAACAATAAAAAAGCTATTCCTTCATAATATATTATAAACCCAATGCTGCAATTGAAGAAATTGTATGTATACATAACA
>CATYZV010000025.1 GCA_958415865.1 uncultured Selenomonadaceae bacterium | reverse complement strand
TACAAGACATCTATCATTACTGCAAGGCATTTGCCTGTTTTTTCTTCTTTTCAGCGTACTTCCACCTGTCGTGCAGCCAGAACCATTCTGCCGGATGCTGCTTTATATGGAGTTCCAGCAGCTTTGTAAGCTCATACATCATATTGTAGATATCAGCCCTCTTGTCCTTTGTCCTCTCAGTGAATACCGGCTCATGAACGTATAGAATATGATGCCCCGGACGCTCTTTATCCTCCGTGATGAATACAGGCAGTATCGGTGCAGATTTGAACCGCGACATCACGGCAGGGCCCTGCACGCAGGATGCTTCGTAGCCGAATACCGGCATCGGGATGCCCGTCGCTCCGCCGTCTTGATCCATGATGAGCCCGACGAAGTACTTCTGACCCAGCATTCGCATCATTTCTTTGATGTCCAGTTTATCCGTTATGTGCATATTCGTAAAACTGCGGCAGTAATTGATGAAGCGGTTCACAGCTTCATTGCGCTGATGCTGTGCCACGCCGGCTATCTTCATGCCTTTATGAGTCAGTGCCGCGCCTATTATCTCCCAGTTGCCGCTGTGAGCAGTCGCAATCACGCCTCCTTTGCCGCAGTCTATTGCCTTTTGGATATTTTCCGCTCCTACAACCGTTACGTATTCATCTATGCGGCGGCATATCTTTTTGAAACGCAGCACTTCCATCAGCATCGGGCCAAAGCGCGTCCAGCTGAGCCTCGCCAAGCGGTCTGCCTCCGGCTCATCTACCTTCAGGCAGCGCATGATATTGCGCCGTGCCATCAATTTGCGCTTGCGCGGCACGACCAGCCAAGTCGCTGCGCCTAATATTCTGCCTATGCCGCGGGCCATGCCATCCGGCATCATGCAGCAGATATCACTTATCATAACTAAAATACGGTACAGCATATAATTCGTCCTTTCTACTTCTGAATCGAGCCGCGCCAATCCGCAAAAAAGCAGCCAAGCCTCAGCCCGGCTGCTTTTTGCAAATCATTTATTTCTTATCTTCTAATGCTTTAAGGCGTTTTTCCAGCAATTTTACTTTCTTGACCATCTCCGGCAGCCTGCCTTCATTGGCTTTGATGCGAAGCCATTCCTGATGAGGGCGTGCCGGGAAGCCTGCATAAAAAGAATTTTCCGGTACATCGCCGATGAGACCTGTGCGCGCTGCCATTACGGAATTGCTGCCGATGGTCATATGACCCTTTGCACCGACCTGTCCGGCAAACGTAACATTATGGCCTACTATAGTGGAGCCGGCCAGACCCGTCTGAGCTACGACAAGGCAGTTTTCTCCGAGCTCGCAGTTGTGGCCGATATGCACGAGATTGTCGATTTTCGTGCCCTTGCCGATGACAGTCGAGCCTGTAGTAGCTCTGTCGATACCGCCGCCGCAGCCGATTTCCACATCGTCTTCAATGACGACATTGCCGACCTGAGGAACTTTCGTATGCTTGCCGTTTTTCGTGATGAAGCCGAAGCCGTCAGCTCCGATGACTGCATTATCGTGAATCAGGCAGTTCTTGCCCACTTTGCAGAATTCGCGGATGCTGACACCTGCGCGAAGCACCGTGTTATCGTCGATCTGAGCGTACTGCCCGATGTAGGTGCTAGGATAGAGCACGACATTATCGCCGATTTTCGCATGGTCATCGACATAGGCAAAATCCATTATAGTTACATTAGCCCCTATCTGCACATCCTTGCCGATATGTGCTCTTTCGCTGATGCCGTGTTCGATGACCAGTTCCGGCTTGAATATATTGAGCAGGATGTTAAATGCCGCGCGCGGGCTCTGCACCTTGATGCAGGGTCTGCCGAAGCCTTCTACGCCCTCTTGAATGATTACAGCCGCTGCATTGCACGATACGGCTTCTTCCAGATGCGGTTCTACTGCAAAAGTTACATCGTGCGGGCCGGCGAGTGCTATGCCGGTAGCTCCCGTTATGACCGTGCTGCCGTCGCAGCCGCACAGTGTTCCGTCCACTAATTTAGCTATTTCCGTCAAGGTTTTTTGCATGAGATCTTCCTTCTTTTACTGCAGTTTCTGAATAACATCGTCAGTGATATCAATGCCGCCTTCAACAACTAATGGATACTTCTGCACAGTTAATCCATTAGAAACGGGTCTGTCCTTGGGCACTACTGCCGAAAGGTCTTTTTCTTTAGAAATCTCTGCCAGAGCCTTATCCATTGCATTTGTTACTTTAGATTGATACTGAAGTTTTGCTCCACTAGCTTGCCGCTGCAAATCCGTCTGCGCTTTTTTCAAATCATCAGCAGACATGGAATCCTTTTTCTGATTGAGTTCTTCCGCCTTAGCATCAAGCTCCTTGTACTTTGCATCGAAATCATCTTTAAATGTCTTCATCTGCGGTGCTTCATTCATTACGCGTTCCGCATCGACATATCCCAATTTAGTTTCGCTGCTGCAGCCTGCCATCACGATACTCGTAACGGCTATCAAAGCTGCTGCCAGCATAAATTTTATCTTCATTATATCTATAACCTTCCCATCGTCTACTCATATTATCCGAACCGGCTTTTCATTCATCTGATTCCAGCCGAGGGGATCCGCCGCTATCGGCGGCATTCTTGTCCGATTTGTCCCGGTCTGCCTGCAGTTCTGCCCTTATATCCTCAGTGATATCTTCAGCATCTGCCGCGACGACTAGACCGCCGAACGACGCGCTTTCAAACGGCATACTGCTGCCGCTGCCGAAACTGTCTTTATTGAGCTGCCCGTTGGCAATGACGAGCTTCAAATGCTTTTGAATCGCCACTTTAGCCGCTTTGCCGGCGATGTCGCGCAGTATGCTCTTCTTCAAGAGGCGTATTTCATTGTCCTTCGTGTGCAGCAGTACCAATAAGCGCACGCTGTCTTGGCGGCGCGCATTCATCATCTTGAGGCGGTCTTGAGCGTACTGTGCATCGCGCTGCTGCTCTGCCAGCTGGCGTGCGGCAGAATCAGCTTCATCGCGCTGATGTTCAGCTGCATTCGCTATGCCCAATTCCTGCTCGCGCTGCGCCCGCCACTGCATCAGTTCTTTGGCTATGCGCAGATTGAACTGCTGTTCCAGCTCAAATACTGCTTTGCCGCGCTGATGCTTCAAGTCCTCCAAGCGGTTCAGCAGCCCTTCCTGCTCTGCTTTCGTCAAGCGCAGATTCTTGGCATTGTCCAATTTAATAGTGCAGTTGAGAATCTCGTTGTAATACCTGTCATTGATCTCTTTTATCGCCGCATTGCGCTCATCAGCTATGCTGTTTCTAAGCTCATTTTCTTTGGCGGCGGTTTCTTCCCTAAGCTGCTGAAGAGACTGGATATTGCGCAGATTGTCCTGCTGCTCTACCACTTCATTAAAGACATCTGCTGCCGGGGTCAACTCCTGCGCCGCGCGCAGGGACTTAGCCTCCGATGCGTAGCTTTTCAGCTGGCTGGCTATCACCATTTTTTCAGCCTCAAGTGCTTGAAGCTTGGCATATCCCGGATGTTCTGCTATCAATTTGTCCACATTGACCACAGCCACAGCCGAAGGCATATCCTGCGCCTGCTGAGGAGCTTTATTCTTATGCCAGACGTAGAAGATACAGGCCGCGAGCAATACTAAGCAAAGTACGCCCACTGCGATATTCACGCGCCTGCGCTTTGACTGCCGGGATTTATCAGATTCACTGCCGGCAGTGTTTGTCTTATCATCTGCCATACATTCACTCCTCTCGGTCGCTGAATCGATTAAATCGTATTACTGGTTCTGGCTGGCATCGCCGGATGCAGCTGCATCAGAGCTTGCACCTGCTGCATCAGAGCTTGCACCTGCTGCATCAGAAGAAGCTGCTGCGTCAGAGCTTGTGCTTGCTGCATCGGAAGAAGCCGCTGCATCATCGCCCTGTTCCTGCAGTTTCTTGAGGACATCCTGCGTGATGTCCTGACCGCCGTAAAGAACGTTTTCTTTATCGAGTACTACATTGATGCCTCTTGTATCGGCAACAGCTTTGATCTGTTCTTCAATGCTGGAGTTGATGGGGTCAAGCAATTCTTTTGTCTTTTCCTGCATTTCCTTCTCTTTCTTCACCATGAATTCATGCTGCTGTTCCGGGGTCATATTAGGAACCTGCTGTTCAAATTCAGCCCGAGCCTGTTTTGCTGCTTCTTCGTATTTTTCACTCGCTGCCTGCATACCGGGATGCTGTGCTCTGAGCTGCTTATAATCGACTACGCCTACATTGGAGGACGATGCGCCGGCAAGGCCGGATTCATACTGGGTAACGCCGAGTGCCACGATACTGAGAATAAAAACTGCTGCTACGATGACACTGATGATTTTTACTTGTTTCTTCTGGAAATTAATCAACTTTATCTCTCCTTAAATTGAAGCCTTTTGGCTTCCTTGTTAAACATCTTAATTATATCAGACTGAATTTTCTTATTCAAGGAATCAGCCCGTTCAAGCAATATAAAATGCAGGAAGTCTCCTGCATTTTATATTTTGCACTACCGTGCCTATCAAATTGCTTTATCTGCTGTTAGAAGGAGCCGCCGACATTGAAGTGCAGTCTGCCGCCGTCTTCACCCCAGCCGTAGTCGAGTCGCAGTGCGCCGATAGGTGTCTGCATCTGAACGCCCATGCCGACGCTGGCGTGCAGGTTCAAGCTGTCTTCGACGGAATTCCAGCTGCCCCAGTTCTTGCCGGACCAAGCATCGCCGATATCGGTGAACAGCGCACCTTGAATCTTGTTGGCGAGCGGGAAGCGGTATTCCAGCGTGCCCATGAGCATCTTGCGGCCTGTGAACTGACCGTCGCGGTAGCCGCGCACGGAATTCTGGCCGCCGACATCGAACATAGCGGCTTCCGGCATATCGTCCTTCGTCGCGTAGCCTGCCGTAGCGCGCAGAGCGATGACCTGAGCATGGCCTACTTTGTAGTACTTCTGGCCGCCGAGCGTGAATTTCATGTAATCGAAGTCGCCGCCGAGACCTGCGTATTCCATCGACAGGCTAGTGCGCGAACCTTCCGTCGGGAAGTATATATTGTCGCGCGTATCGCGGACCTGAGATGCGACGATGCTGCGCGTTTCGCCGAAGTTGCCTTCGCGCCATTCCGTTTCATTGCTGCGGTCGAGGTCGGATACATGGCCTCTGTATTCCGTGTTGTTGATCTTGAAGCCGAGGTAATTCGTCGTGTATTCACTGATCGGACGGCCGAAGCTCAGCTCATAGCCTTCGTTCTTCTTGTCGTACGTTTCGATGATATCGCCGTCATTGTCGTAATCATCGTATTCGTACTTGCGGTTGTAAAAACGCAGAGTGCCTGTCGTTTCTTTTTCATCGAGCCAAGGCTTGGTGTAGGAAATGCTGTAGCCGCTGTCATCGCCGTCATCTCCGCCGAATTCATACATAGCCTTGACGGAATCGCCCGTGCCGCGGAAGTTCGTATCGCCGATGCTGACCATTCCCAAGAAGCCGTCTTCACTGCTGTAGCCTGCACCGATGCCGAAAGAGCCGGTGCGTTTTTCTACGACAGTCAATTCAAGAATTACATTGTCAGGATCTACTTTGCCCGGCAGTATCTTGACGCTGACATCGTCAAAGAAGCCCAGATTGTAAATGCGCTGCATACTGCGGCGTGCCTTTTTGGCATCGAATACTTCGCCGGGCTTGATGCGCATTTCGCGCGTGATGACGTAATCTTTCGTCTTGTCATTGCCTTTTACTTCATAGCCTTCCAGAATACCTTCATTGAAGACCAGCAGCAGATTGCCGCTCTCATCGATAGAAACATCCTTGAGCTTCGCCAGAATGTAGCCGTCATTGCGGTAGCTTGCCTCGATATTTGCAAGATCCGTATTGAGTGTTCTGATGTTGAGGATTTCACCCTGCTTTACATTCAGCATACTTTCGATCTTTTCGGCAGAATAGACGCTGTTGCCGCTGACGGATACGGAGCGCAGAATCGGATTTTCCATGACGTGGTATGTAACTTTTACCCCTTCAGGAACAACCTCAAATGACGGATAGTTATCGTAGAAATAACCCGTGTCGTAAATAGCACTTCTGTCTTTATCAATGTTTGCCGCATTGAATTTATCTCCCGCTTTTGTCGTGAGGACTTTGAGAATATCATCCTTGGGGATGATCTCCATGCCTGCGGCATCGACGCTGACTATCATCTTATCGGCGTAAGCAGATGATACGTCCTTGAGATTCTGTTCGCTCGGACGGTCTTTTTTCCACTGTTCCATCTTGGCGATAGCCTTTTCGTCTTGAACCTTGTTGACTGCCGGAGCTTCATCAGCCGCTTTAGCAGCTTCGCCCGCATCAGCAGAGTTGTCAGACTGTACGGCTTCAAATGATTTATCAGCTGCGGCATCATCGCCGACACCTGCGACATCATTTTTTTCAATGTTTACATTGGCTACATCCTTCATCGTATCATCGACTTTGGATGCGATGTCTCCGCTGTCTGCCTGATTGGTAGATATAATATTCTGAGCTGCACTGCCGTCAGCCACATTGGCATAGCAGGTGCCGAGACCTGCCACGCTGAAATTGGCTGCCGTCAAAGCGCAGACTAGCAGCTTATAGTTTCTTGCTTTCAAAAAAACAACCTCCTCAAAATAAGTTGCACCGGTAATACTGTCATTTTATCACAAGTTTACTGAAAAACATATTCAATTCATGTAAAAATTTACGATACCCGGCTTTTTTTATGCTCATACCGGGTATCGTACCACATTTTTGTTAAAATTGTCTTAGAAAATGCCTAGAATTTCCACTGCATTTCCATTTTTATATTGTACTGTCCGCCGTCTTCCACTTCACCGGTGAGACCGATATTATTATTGATATAGTACTGAAGCCCCACTCTGTCCAAATCGTAATTGATGCCCTTGGTGTACTTGAGCATGACTTTATCCGACAGATACTTGCCGATTTCGATATTGTAGACTTCGCCGTCATCCATATCGTAACGCCGCCGTGCGCTGTCTGTCAGCGTGTCGCGCGATATCCTGAATTCGTCGAAGTTCAGCACATTGCGCATCGTGCCTTCCAATTCGTTTAAGAAAGTCATCTGCAAGCCTATTGACGCAAAGGACGCGAGGTCTTCTTCCGTTATCTCGCCGGGACTGCCGCCGTTGTAATCCGTCCTGAAGGCAAGCAGCTTGATGATCTCAGCTTCGCTCATCGGCGGATCGGAGAACAGGCGCGGCTGAATATCTTCACTGAGCACGCCTTTGACTTCAGCGAAAACGCGCGTCCTGTCGAGGCGCGTAACGGCGAGGAAGTTGATATACGGCATAAAGGAATTGACCTGGTTAAAGGTCAGCGTGCCTTCCTGAATCTTGAATATAGTCTTTAAGACGTTGATAGTGCCGTTTTGCGCCGTTATTACTCCGGACGGGTCAGGATGACGGGTTGTGCCGTGGAATTTAAAGCCGCCCTGCAAGTAGAGGTCGTAGAGCTGCGGATCGTAAAAATGCACGTTGTCGCCGAAATCGACATTGACATCCAATGCCATCAGCGGCAGCGGGTCATCGCTCGTCTCCGGCAGCGGCGGCACTGCCACCGTTATATCATTGAAAGTGGTGTTGAGCGTCAATTTGGGCATCTTGCGGTGGAACATCTCTACTTCATTGATCTGCACGCTGCCGTTTAGCGGACCGGTGTAGTAATCAGATACTACATCGAGATGATTCAGATTCAGGCTGAAATTGTAATTCGTCAGCCCCTCGCCCGTTATCAGCGTCGAGCCTTGCAGATCGTAATTGCCGCTGCCCATCACGCCGTTGAACTGCTTGACAGTCATCTGGCTGCCGTTGAACTCGATATCGGCATTCATATTCTGGAAGGGACTGTCGACGTACTTGAATTTAATCGCACTGTCTTTCGTCGTGATGCTGCCATTGAATTTCGGCGATGCTACCGTGCCGGTCAGATTTAAATTGCCCTGCACATTGCCCATAGCCCATTCGACGTACGGCGTGAAGGACGGCAGGATATTGAGATCCGTGTTTTCCAGATATATCTTCATATTCATCTGATCGCTCAGCGACTCGACATCGCGCTTGCTGCTGTCAAGAGCGGCAAGCGGAATCGTGCCCTCTGCTTTGATGGCGCAGTCAGCCTTTGTGCCGGCAGCCTGATTGATGAAAATCGTATTGTCGCGAACGTTGGCGAGGACGAATGCCGTATCGAATATATCGCCGTCGCCCTTTGCCGACAGTGTTATATCAGCCTGCGGATCTGCGAGCGTGCCGGACAGCTGTACATCGCCGTTCATCGTGCCGTTGACCTTCATATTCAGATCGCAGAGATGCGACAGCAGATTTACATCCATATTGCTGGCGGAGATTCGCCCTTCCAGCGGGCCTCCTGCAAGATCCACGCTGCCTTGAGCCGCTATCTTGCCTGCTCCCTGTTCGCCGTAAAAGCGGTCTATCTTGACGGTCGTATCATCGAGCTGACCGTCGATCGCTATATTGTTGAGCGGGAAATCCTTTAGCGTGCCTTGCGGCATACTGCCGTTCACGACCACGTGAGGATGCTCGTAAGTGCCGGACAATTCTGCCTTGCCGTTGAAATTGCCGTTTAGAATATCATTTTTGAGATTGGCGATAGCCAGCGCGGAATTTAAATCAGCATTGACGAGATTTGCCGTCGCTTTGACTTCTTTCGTATCGGCATTCAACGAGCCGTTGAAATTAAAGCTGCCCTCTTTCTGACGGAAGCTGAACTGCTCCATCGACAGTATGCGGTGGCTTAGCTTCAATCTGCCGTAGACATCGCTTATCTGCTGCCCGTTGAGCAGTATATCGCCGGCCGTCAGTATGCCGTCAAATTCCAAGCCGCCGACTCTGCCGCTCAAATTGCCGCTGAAGGCTGCTTTGCCTTCAACAGGATACGGCAGATCCACCTGCAATTTGTCGAGCATTATCTCGTCAGCAGTGAATTTAAAGTTCATATTCTGCGTGCTGTCGATGCTGCCGTCGAGCTGTGCTTTTAAAAACGGCGAGGTTATGACGAAGTTGTGCAGATACGTATCACCGTCTTTATATTCGTAAGTGCCGTTGACTTCTGACAGCAGAATGCCGTTTATGCTGCCTTCATAGAAGTGCAGCGATCCTTCTGCCTTTATATCGGCCAAGCTGCCGGTCAAATGCAGCGTATTGTCCACATTGCCCGTGAGCTTTAAGTCCGGCATCACAGCGGCGATGATGTTTTCCATGCGCGCTTTATTCGTCTTGACGGTCATGTCGATGAACTGCTTGCCCTTAAAGCCCAGCAGCCCTGTCGCTTCATGCGTAATTTCACCGCCGTTCATGAACAGGCACTTGTCGACGCGCATACCGTCGAGATTGCCGACAGCCGATACTACCAGCGAAGCAAACGGCTGTTTCATCACCGCGCCGTCCTGAGCCATGCCTTCTATGCGCAGCACGGGATTTTCCTTATTGCCGTGGAGATAGCCGCTGAAGGTCGCCGTGCCGCTGACATCCGCCTCCGGCACAAAGCCCTGCACCAGCGAGAGATCGATGCCTGAAGCGTAGAAATTGATATTGAGGTCGTCGCCCGTCATGCCGCCCTTTGCCGCCAGCCTGCCGCCGTTGGCAAACGATGCCGTCATCGCATCGACCTGCAGAGCATCGCCCTGTTTGTAGAACGATGCCTCAACACTCGCCACCGGTATATTCTGCCAGCTGCCGTCATTGACTTCTACCCTGCCGCTCAAATCCAGCCCGGAGAAATCCGTGCCCTGTCCTTTGAAGTCAACGCGGATAACGCCCGTGCCCGTTACATCCGGCAAATATTCGTGCAGAACCGTCAAATCTATATTGCTCGCCTTCATCGTTCCTTTGTAGCTCATATCATCAAGAGAGAGCTGACCCGATGCCCAGAGCCAGCCGCCGGCAAAATCCGCATCCATATCATCCACATAGAGATGATTTTGCGCATAGCGTGCCTTTACCTGCATATCGGAAATGTCCTGTCCTGATACGGTCAAAGCATCTGCCTTGATTTCCGCCCCGGCTCTTATATCATCCAATTTGCCGTAGACGGCAGCCGTAAAGGAAATATCACCCTCGACCGGAATATTTTCCATGAACGCCGACGGAGCGAACTTGCGGCTTTCTGCTACCAGAATCAATTCCGGCTCCGTCATATAATCCTTTATCTGTCCGTGCACGGATACGGTCTGACCGCGCGACTCGCCCTTTACAAACAGCTGCAGATCCTGCTTGTCGAAGATGACAATGCCATCAATATCGCTGATATCGTAACCCTGCACCTCACACGCTCCGTCATCGAACGCAGTGAAGCCGTTGAGCGTGTAGCCGCCTTTAAAATCAGAGCGCACCGTCAAATCCGCTTTTTTGATATGACCGCTCTTGATATTTACATTGCCTATCTGCTCAGACGGAATGAACGGCAGATAATTCAAGATGTCGAGATTTTCCGCCGTTACCTCGAGATTCGTATTCTCATTGGAACCGACCGTTCCCTCAAATTCCGCTGTGCCGTCTGCATGAGCAAGAGACCCGTCCACCTGCACTGCCTTCATGTCGGCGCAGTCAGCCGTCAGATTGACCTTGCTGACAGTGAGCTGCTTGCCGTCGAGGCGCAGAGTCAAATTGCCGTTATTAACTTTAACTTCGCCTTTGAAATCGTTGGAACTAGACGACTGAGAATCGAGCAGATCTTCAAAATTCCACGTTCCGTCGCTGCGCCGCTCCAGCACGCCTTCAGGATTTACTACTTCAATTTCCGACACGCCCGCCAGCGGCGACTGCATCAGCGCATCCCAAATGCTTATATGAAAGACGACCTTATCTGCCTTGACGATTAGATCGCCGTCGTTGTCAAACAGCTCCAAATCCTCTACGGCAGCAGAATTGAATGATATCAATTCCAATGAATCCATGCTGACCTTATTGCCTAAAATATCCGTAGCCTGCTCGGATATCAGCTGCGCTGTCCTCTCCCGAAACTGGGATGAATTGAGCACAAAGTAAAACACCGCGCTCAAACAAGCGATTAATGCGACCACTCCCGATATTATTTTTGCCGCCTTCGGCTTCATACTCATCTGCATCACTCCGGTTCCGTCTCAAGATATAAATAAACGGGAACTATCGCTATGAAGTTCCCGTTTTGCACTTTCCGAATCTCAATTCTATTGTCTAGTATACCATGAAAATTAATCTTAGCAAAGAAACAATTATCACGCTTTTATGGTGTAACAGTTCTTGCCCCTGCGTTTTGACTCGTACGCCAATTGGTCCGCCGCCCTGACCAGCGATTTATAATCCGTGCCGTCGCGCGGCGAAAGGGAAATACCGATGCTGCACGAAACCGTGCTGAAGGATTTTTCTTTCATAGACAATTTATTCACCGACCGGCATATCGCTTCTGCACACGCTGCCGCTTCGCCCGCTTCAATATCCGGCAAAAATACGATGAATTCATCGCCGCCCACGCGCCCTACACAGCCTTCCTTGGGAACGAGGCTTTTCAATATGTCCGCCACTTTGCATAGAAGCTCATCGCCTTTTTGATGGCCGTATCGATCATTTATGCTCTTGAAATTATCCATATCGAAGAATATAAGTGCCGACATTTTCTGCACCTGCCTGAGCTTGGCGGAAATATGCTCTGATATTCCGTAATAATTGAAAATTCCCGTGAGCATATCCGTCTGAGCTTTTAGCAGTGCCTCTCTCAGCTCTTGCAGATGTTTTTGATGTTCCATGTACGACGCTGTGATATCAGTGCGCGTCAAGAGCAGCAGCTTGCGCTCCCTATCGTAATAGCGGTATTCAATGCGCTTGCGCCTGTAGCCGCTTACCTCAATCAAGCCGCAGGTGAACGTGTGTACTTTTTTGTGCTCCAGCTGTTTTAAAACCCGCTGCGTGCTCATCTCGTAGATGGAACGCTCCTGATCTTCCGGAGCGACATAAGCGCGATTGTATCGGATGACTTCCTCGCTGTATTTGCAATTTCCCTTCGGCGGTATCGGCGTGCCGGAATCATCGCCGCCGAAAATTATATAGCTGTCATTTTTCGCATCGATGCAGATAAAATAATCGCAGCTGCTGTAGACGTACATGTCGATGATGCTGCGCAGCAGATGATCCTGATCTGAGTTGGCAAACAGCACATACGCTGTCAAATAGCCTTTTGCATCCTTTTCCACCATCGCCGTTACCGTCATCCATTTCGTCGTGCCGCCTTTAGTATACGGATAGTACAGGCTGAAATTCTTTTTGCCGTGCCCGTACTGCTCTTTCAATCCCTTGGTGCTGAACTGTGCCTTTGCCTGGCTGCGCTGTGAATCCGGCAGAAAATCACAGTAGCCGCTCAGATAATTGTCCCAGTCGAATTTTTTGCCGATATCCTGTTTGCTATCTGTCTCATATACTACTTCCACTTCATTCGC
>CATYZV010000024.1 GCA_958415865.1 uncultured Selenomonadaceae bacterium | reverse complement strand
CGTCTAAACATACCAAAAAAACGGCGATTTGTAAAGAGGCGGCGCATTTTAGCTCAAATCAAGCCTATATTCAATTGATGATTGCCGGGCTTTATGATAAAATAGATTAAACTAAGACTGAATAACAACTAAAGGGGCGTTGAGCTTGGAATTTCGCAAAGCAGATATACTGGGCGTAGAAGTGTCTTCACTGACTATGGCTCAGGCTGTGCAGACAGCGGAAAAATTCATGGACAGCACTGCGCCGCATCTCATAGCCACCGCCAACGCAGAGATGATAATGCGCGCCGGCATAGATGCGGAGCTGAAAAATATCTTGAACACGGCAGACCTAGTCGTGCCGGACGGAGCGGGCACGGTCTGGGCAGGCAATTACCTCGGCGTTGAAATGCCTGAGCGCGTAGCGGGCTTTGACCTCGTGCAGCACCTGCTCGCCGATGCTCCGGCCAAAGGCCGCCGCATCTTCTTCTTCGGCTCGGCTCCCGGCGTTGCCGACAAAGCAAAGGCAAAGGCAGAAAAAGACTATCCCGGCATTCAGATCGTCGGCACGCGCAACGGCTTCTTCACGGCTGACGACGAACCGGAGATCATTGCGCAGATAAAAGAAGCAAAGCCTGACCTGCTGCTCGCTGCACTGGGCGTTCCCAAACAGGAAAAATGGCTCTACGCTCACATGAGCGAACTGGGCTGTCCTCTCAGCATAGGCGTGGGCGGCACATTCGATGTCATGGCAGGCGTTATGAAGCGCGCACCGCTCTGGATGCAGAAAGCAAAGCTCGAATGGCTGTTCCGCGGCATGATGCAGCCGAAGCGCGCAGGCAGGCTCATGGCACTGCCGCGTTTTGTGCTCGCTGTCAAAGCGTATAAAAAGGGATGATGGGCTTTATCGTAAATTTCTTATTGTAATAAACGGCGAAAAGGATTATTATTTATAAGGATTGGGATTGTCTGCTTTATTAAAAAGCAGGCGGATATATTAAATAAAACAAAAAATAAACGGATTGGAATTTTTTTAGGCTCAATATTTATTAGGAGGAGTTGGAGTCATGAGATTACCCATTGTTAAAGAAGGGCTGCCGTTCATTGGCTTGGGAGTGGTGATCACCTTTGCGCTGGGTTATTTTGTACATCCTGTCATCGCTGTTTTCCCTGCTGTGCTCACGGCATTCTTCACTTATTTCTTCCGCAATCCGCGCCGCAATGTGCCGACGGGAAAAGATATTCTCGTCTCGCCCGCTGACGGGACGGTCATGGAAGTGTCCGCTGTGGACAACGACGATTTTCTCAAATCGTCAGGCAAAAAAGTCGTCATCTTCTTATCGGTGTTCAACGTTCATGTGAACCGCAGCCCGATGGAAGGGGAAATAAAATGCCAGCAGTACAGCTGCGGCAAATTTGATCCGGCGTATAAAAAAGACGTGGGATTTGAAAACGAACGCCACATGATCGGCATCGAAAACAACGGTATGCGCATAACCGTAACGCAGATCGCCGGTATCCTGGCGCGCAGAATCGTCTCTTGGGTAACGCTCAACGACGGTCTGAGCAAAGGCGAACTCTACGGCATGATCCGCTTCGGCTCATGCACGGAAGTAGTAGTGCCTGAAAACGTCGAACTGCTCGTAAAAAAAGGAGACAAGGTAGTCGGCGGTGAAACGATCATCGGGAGGATCAAAGGTTAATGAATTACAGAGTTTTTATACCGAATTTATGCACGTCCATGAATTTGGTCTTTGGCATGTGCTCTATTATCTCTACGTACAATGGAGATATTTTTTTTGCGTCGGTGTTCATCCTGCTGGCACTCGTAGCTGACGGGCTTGACGGGCGCACGGCACGCTTTTTCGGCGTTAGCAGCGAGATGGGCAAGGAAATGGACTCGCTCTGCGACTGCGTTTCCTTCGGTGCTGCACCGGGCTTTCTCGCATACAGCTTCGCGCTGCACGAATACGGCCTGCTGGGTGCCCTAGCCGTCATCATCTACGCTGTCTGCGGCATGTGGAGACTGGCTCGCTTCAACGTCAATGCTTCCATCATTCACGGCTACTTCATGGGCGTGCCTATTCCGGCAGGCGGCTGTCTCATCGCCACCTGGGTAATGCTGTTCACGAGCCTCAGCATATCGCCGCTTGAGATCGGCATGGCACTGCCTTTCATCATCATGTTCACCGGATACTTGCTCGTCAGCACCTTCAAATATCCTGATTTCAAAGGAAAAGGCGAGCATATCAACAGAGGCGCAATCATCGTTACAATCCTGTTCGCCCTGAGCGTCCTGTACTTCGGACGCGGAGCTATCGGTTATGCCGTGCTGTTTGACATCTTCATCTCTTACGCACTGCTCGGCATCTTGAATACCGTTTTTTCACTCGGCAGAACTAGAACAAAACACTAAAGGGGATTCCTATGTATATTCTCGATTGGATCATGGTGCCGATACAGGTCGTAATCTTCTTGTTCACCGTCTACTATTTTCTGATAGGCGTGAACGGCCTGTGGCGGCGCAAGGAAAAGAAGATACTGATTCCGCAAAAATCCTTTGCCGTAATCGTTGCGGCGCACAATGAAAGCGCGGTAATCGGCCAGCTCGTCGACAATCTGCAGGAGCTTGACTATCCTAAAGAGCTCTACGATATATTCGTCATCGCCGACAACTGCAGCGACGACACAGCCAAGATCGCGGCAGACAAAGGAGCAATTGTCTGCGAACGCTTCAACGATGTCGAAAAAGGCAAGGGTTTTGCACTGGAATGGATGTTTAAAAAATTATTTGAAATGAAACGCCAGTACGATGCCGTTGCCATTTTCGATGCCGACAACCTCGTCGACAAACGCTTTTTGCTCGAAATGAACAACCGCCTCTGCAAAGGCGACAAGCTCATTCAAGGCTATCTCGATGCCAAGAACCCTTACGATACTTGGGTGTCCGGCACTTTCGCCATCGCCTTTTGGGTAATAGACCACATCTGGCACCTCGCCAAGACGAATATCGGACTTTCCTCCGTCCTCGGCGGCACCGGCATGTGCATAACGACCGATGTATTAAAACGCCATGGCTGGGGTGCGACCTGCCTGACGGAAGACATGGAATTCACCATGAAATCCCTCGTCGAAGGCATAAAGACCACCTGGGCACACGATGCTATCGTCTACGATGAAAAACCGCTGACCTTCATGCAGTCGTGGAATCAGCGCAAACGCTGGGCACAGGGTCAGTTTGACGTGGCTCACCGCTTCATTCCCAAGATGCTGAAAGAAGGCATCCGCCGCCACGACATACGCATACTGGACGGCTGCCTGCACTTATTGCAGCCTCATTTCCTGCTTATCTCCACATTTTACGTCATCTTATCGTATGTGCAGATGGGCATAGGTCATCCGCTGTTCACCAACATCTACCAGTTTCTTCCCTCCAGCCTCTTGACCGTGATCACGATGGGCCAGTACATACTGCCCGTCATCATCCTCGCCAAGATTCACGTCAAGTGGAAAGCATGGTTCTACCTCATCTTATATCCGGTATTCATCTACAGCTGGATTCCTATTGTATTCCTCGGCTTTTTGCACCGCAATGAGCACGAATGGTCGCATACGAAGCATACACGCGCCGTCAGCTACGATGAACTGGGACGCAACGATTGATAAACGATAAACAAAGGCTATGGGCATTAAGCTCATAGCCTTTTATTTTTATGCTGTAATCATCATTGCAAGACATTTTTTTAGTGTACTTTTCACCCTGCTTGGCGTTACAATATCAGTATGACTAACTGACAAGGATGAGCTAATTTATGAAATACGATTTGACGAACGGCCCTGTAGGGCTTACGATGATGAAATTCGCACTGCCTATGATACTGGGCAATATGATGCAGCAGCTCTACAACATCTCCGATACGCTTATAGTAGGCCGCTTTATCGGCACTGACGCGCTGGCGGCAGTCGGAGCTTCTTACGCTCTTATCATCTTCTTGACTTCCGTGCTGCTCGGCCTCTGCATGGGCAGCGGAGCCTTGTTTTCCATTTTCTACGGCGAAAAAAACGACGATGCCCTTAAGTCCTCTATCTTCCTGTCCTTCATAATGACGGCAGTCCTAGCTGTCATCATCAACATTCTGATATTCGCCTACCTCGACGAAATAATCGTACTGATGCAGATTCCGCCCGAAATATATGAATTGGCACATACGTACCTCTACATAGTCTTTACAGGCTTTTTCTTCACCTTTATATACAATTTTTTTACCTGCCTGCTGCGCGCCGTGGGCAATGCCAGAACGCCATTGTACTTTTTAGCCGCTTCCGCTATTTTCAACATAATTCTCTCCGTCGTACTCGTAGCAGTGCTGGACATGGGCGTTGCCGGCTCTGCCATCGGCACTGTCATAGCACAGGGAGCCTGCGCCGCCGGGCTTGCTGTCTACACCTTCACCAAATGCCCTGAACTGATACCCCATGCTGAGCACAGGCGGTGGGATTTGTCCATGCTGCGCGAAATCGCCTCCGCTTCGGTGCTGACCTGTACACAGCAGTCCGTCATGAATTTCGGCATATTGATGGTGCAGGGGCTGGTCAACAGCTTCGGTGCGTCAGTGATGGCGGCGTTCACCGTAGCTGTAAAAATAGACTCGCTCGCCTATATGCCCGCGCAGGACTTCGGCAACGCCTTTTCTACCTTCATCGGGCAGAACTTCGGTGCAAAACAGTATGAGCGCATCCGCCAAGGCATTAAATCCGCCATCAGTATTTCCTTTCTGTTCTGCGCCGCCATCTCCCTGATAGTCTTCATCTTTGCCGACGATTTCATGCACATTTTCGTATCTGCTGATGAAAATGAAATCATCGCCCTCGGTGCTGAATACCTGCGCATTGAAGGCAGCTTCTACTTCGGCATCGGCATTTTATTCCTGCTCTACGGCTTTTACCGCGCCATCAACTTTCCCTCCATGTCCGTCGTGCTGACCGTCATCTCACTGGGCACGCGCGTGGGGCTGGCGTATTACCTCGCCGCCACTCCTATGGGATACGCCGGCATCTGGTGGTCCATTCCCATCGGCTGGATTCTCGCCGACGTATTCGGCATCATCTTTTATAAACGGAAATATCGCCGAGGATTCACCTACAAAATTTGAACGCATAGCATGAATCCTTTTATCTGATAAACGATGTTTTTGAGAAAATTTCTCTTTATATTTCTTTCAATATAATATATAATATAATCCGTAAATGACATAAAGCTTTCATTTTTAGATTATGTTTTGATATATTTTATTAATAATACGATGAAGGATTTGATGCTATGTATAAAGGATATATAGGGACGTACAACACCGACTCCACCAAAGGGATATACAGTTTTTCATTTGATGAAGAAAGCGGCAGGCTCTCTGACCCTGCTTTGTTTTTCGCTGCCGATGATGCCAAATGCGTCGATGTAGAGCGCGGCAAGCTGTTCATAACGCTGCACCACGGGGAAAACGGCGGCATGGCCGTGCTCAATGCTCAGACAGCACAGCTTCAGGATGCAGTCTACTTGGAGCACAAAACACCGTGCTTTATCAAATATGCTGACAATCTCATCTACACCGCCAATTACCACGACGGCACAGTCATGATCTACCAGATAAGAAACTTCGCCGCTGAGCTGGTGAAGCGCATCGACATAATGCCCAAAGCAGGCTGCCATCAAGTCATTCTGCACGGGCATTATATAATCGTGCCGTGCCTGCTGCGCGACGAGGTGCGCATCTTCGATGCTAACGACGATTACAAGCAGGTAAAGACGATTCCCTTCCCTGCCGGCACAGGACCGCGCCACGGCATTTTCAATGCTGATCACAGCCGTTTCTACCTCGTCAGCGAACTCAGCAATGAATTATTCGCTTTCGATGTAGACGGGCTTGATTTCAAGCCGTCCGGCAAAGTGCCTCTGCTAGACCGTCAGCAGGCAAAGACTAGCTCCGGCGCGGCAATCCGCCTGTCCAAAGACGAGCAGAAGCTCTACATCTCCACGCGCGGCGCGGATTTACTGAGCGTCGTATCGTTCAATGAATTAAATCAGCCCGGACTGATTCAGCAGGTCAGCTGCGGCGGCAGCCATCCGAGGGATTTCCTCTTGAGCGATGATGAAAGATTCCTGCTCTGTGTGAACAGGGACAGCGACGATCTCGTCAGCTTTTCCATCGAACAGCCTTCAGGAAAAATCGGCGGCATCGTCAGCAAAATTTCCGTACCGCATGGCGTAGGCATCGCCATCAGCAAAATTTAAACAGAAAGAACGTGATCATATGACTTCCAATAAAGCATTTACCGTTTTCGGCGGCACAGGCGATTTGACTTTCCGCAAACTAATGCCCGCCCAGTACAACATGACAGCTTCTCATTCGCCCGAAGCCGATATGCGCATCGTAATAATCGGCAGACGTGATTACACGACCGAAAAATACCTCGAACTTGTGCGCGGCTGGATTCAAAAATTTGCCCGCCTGCCCTTTGATGAACAGACTTTCAGCGAATTTGCCGCCCGCATCACCTACTTCAAGATGGATATGAGCCAGGCCGCTGAATACGACAGGCTAGCCCGCTTCTACGAACGCGAAGGCATCACAGAACATCTGTTCTACCTCGCCGTCGCCCCGCGCTTCTTCGGCATCATCGCCGCCAACCTCAAAGTGGTGCAGAACGCCTGCCACGGCAAAGTAATCCTCGAAAAGCCTTTCGGCGAAAACCTCGATGCGGCAAAACTCCTCAACAAGCAGCTGGAAGAATTCTTCACCTCTGAAAATATATACCGCATAGACCACTACCTAGGCAAAGAAATGGTCCGCAACATCCAGACCATCCGCTTCACCAACCCCATCTTCTCCAACCTCTGGAACTCCCAGTACATCGAATCCGTGCAGATAACAGCCTCCGAAGAACTCGGCATAGAAGGCCGCGGCGGCTATTACGACACGAGCGGAGCATTAAAAGACATGGTACAGAACCACCTGTTCCAGATACTATCCATCGTCGCCATGGAATGGCCTGAACAGTCCACACCGTCCGCCATGCACGATGCCCAGCTCCGCGTACTGCGCGCCCTGCGCCCCGTCAAAGATGTCCGCGATGCACTCGTCTTAGGCCAGTACAAGGGATATCACCACGAAAAATCAGTAGCACCCGATTCCCTAACCGAAACGTATGCCGCATTAAGACTGTTCATCGACAATGAACGCTGGTGGAACGTGCCCTTCTACATCCGCACCGGCAAAAAACTCAGCCGCCGCGAAATGCAGATAGCCATCACCTTCCGCCACACCTTCATCTCCGCTCCCAGCAACATCCTGATAATCAAGATACAGCCCCAAGAAGGCGTTCACCTCCAGTTCAACGTCAAAAAACCCGGAGAAACAGACGAAATCACACAGGCAAAAATGGACTTCTTCAAAAACACCTCCTACGCCAGCCGCATCAACACCCCTGAAGCCTACGAACGCCTGATAACAGCCTGCCTTCGCGGCGAACACTCCTGGTTCTCCCAATGGGACCAGATCGAAACGAGCTGGGAATACATCGAACACCTCAAAGACCTCTACCGCTGGGACAAACTCCCCGTATTCAGCTATGAACCCGGCTCCGACGGTCCTGACGAAGCCAACAACCTGCTTCTGCGCCACGGTCATAAATGGGTTGAATAACCAAATAATATTTATCGCAAAGAAAAACAGCACTGCCATATAAAGGCAATGCTGTTTTTTTATCTCTTGGTTTTTCTGTATTTCTGCTTTCTGCTGCTCGGCTTATCAGGTATAGTCATTTCAATCAGACCGCTTTGCAGTGCTGGAAGCAAATAATTTCTGCGAAAAACAGAACGCGACTGTACGGCAAGAATATCCATCATCTCCGCCGTACTCAATTCTCTATCGCCCAAAATGCGCAGCAGTACATTGATATAGCTGTTTATCTTTGTATCGTTGCCGTCTTTTTCTCCATCGCTCTCAACGATATTTCTGAGTGTATCGCGCATAGCAGCCAGCATGAACTCTACAAAGCACGTGCTGTCCGCCAGCCGGTCAGCCCTGCCCAGCACAGCATAATATTCTGTCTGGCGTTCCTTTACAAGCGATTCTACCGGAATCCACGCGAGAATTTTCTTCCATTGCCTTAAGAGCAGCGTATGCCATAGCCGTCCCATTCTGCCGTTGCCGTCAGCAAACGGATGAATAAATTCAAATTCATAGTGGAACACGGCACTCTTTATCAGTGGATGCGCTTTTGATTTATCATACCAGCTGAATAAATTCCGTATTAAGCTGGGAACGAGGTCTGCCGGCGGAGCCATATGGACGACATGGCTGCCGTCAAAAATGCCTACGCCGCCGCTTCTGAATTTCCCTGCGCTTTTTACCAAACCCTGCATCAGCAGTGCATGTGCCTTTAATAAGTCAGCCACTTGCAGCGGATTAAATTCAGGCAGATGCTCATACGCTTCATAAGCATTTTTTACCTCGCGTATCTCCTGCGCTGAACCAATAATGCGCTCACCGTTCAAAACGGCTGTTACCTGCTCTATAGACAGCGTATTGTTTTCTATGGCAAGTGATGCTTGTATAGTCTTGATGCGGTTGATGCGCCGCAGGCGGGGATTGCCGGACAGATTGCCCGTAACATTCATATGACCGATCAGTTCACTTATTTCAGCAATATCATTTATTATATTGTCGCTGATAGAAAACGGCGGTTTATAATCATCCATAAAAAAATCTCCGTCAAAATTACACTAAATGGCAGGCTATCTGCCTATCGCCTATCTGCTTTAACTCAGGCATCTGATGCCGGCATATATCCTTGGCGAGCGGGCAGCGCGTATTGAAGGGGCAACCTGCCGGGGGATTTATGGGGTCCGGCAGCTCTCCTTGCAGTATGATGCGCTGCTTTTCGCGTTCTGCTTTGGGGTCGGGCTGTGGAATGGAGGACAGCAGTGCCTTGGTGTAGGGATGCAGGGGGTTTTCATACAGTTTCTCAGTCGGGGCGTACTCGACTATTCTGCCGAGGTACATCACGGCGACTTTCTGGCTGATGTAGCGCACCATGGCGAGGTCGTGGGCAATGAACAAATACGTCAGCCCCAGTTCTTTTTGCAGTTTTTCCAGTAAATTTACGACCTGTGCCTGTATGGATACATCGAGCGAGGAAATAGGTTCGTCGCAGATTATGAACTTAGGCTCGCAGGCGAGTGCTCTGGCTATGCCGATGCGCTGACGCTGGCCGCCGCTGAACTCGTGCGGGTAGCGGTTCGCCTGTTCGCGTGCCAGCCCGACGAGTTCCAGCAGTTCATAGATGCGCGCAGTCCGCGCACTGCTGTCCTTGCAGAGATGGTGGATGTCGAGCGGCTCGCCGATAATGTCCGCAACGGTCATGCGCGGATTTAGCGAAGCATACGGGTCTTGGAATATCATCTGGATATCCTTGTGCATAATGCCGTGCTCAGCGGATATCTCTTTGCCGTCAAATATCACCTGCCCCTTCGTCGGAGCGTACAGCCCTATCAATGTGCGGCCCGTGGTCGATTTGCCGCAGCCCGATTCACCGACGAGTCCGAGCGTCTCGCCGCGCTCAATCGCAAAGCTCACACCGTTCACTGCCTTCAAAATGGTTTTGGGTCTTCCGAAGAAATCCTTGGCTGCAACAAAATGCTTATGAAGGTCTTTTACTTCTACCAATGGCTCTGCCATCATGCTTCACCGCCTTTATACAATCTGGCCTGTTCCAGCCAGCACTTGACCTTATGCGAACTGCTAAGCGCAGAAATCGGGGGCATACGGTGTGCGCAGATATTCATCGCTTCCGTGCAGCGTGCTGCAAACGGGCAGTAATCTATTTTCTGCATGAGATCCGGCGGCTGCCCTTCAATGACCGCCAGCGGCTTTCCGCGCTGTGCATCGAGCCGCGGCAGGGAATCCAGCAGTCCTTTCGTGTACGGATGATGTACATTGTAAAACAGTTCGTCAGCACTGCCCTGCTCAATTACCTGACCTGCGTACATGACCGCGACTTCATCGCAGACGCTGGCTATTACGCCGAGGTCGTGTGAAATCAGGATGATAGCCATATTAAGCTCATGCTTTAGCCGCTTCAATAAATCTAAAATCTGAGCCTGCACCGTAACATCTAGTGCCGTCGTCGGCTCGTCGGCGATCAGCAGTTTCGGCCTGCACGACAGTGCCATGGCTATCATGACGCGCTGGCGCATACCGCCGCTGAACTGATGCGGATAATCGTGCAGTCGCTCTGCCGGCGAAGGAATGCCGACCATATCGAGCAGCTCAGCCGCTCTTTTACGCACCGCACTGCCGGAGATATCCTCATGCACCTTTATCGCTTCCTCCAGCTGAGTGCCGATGGTCAGCACAGGATTTAGCGAAGTCATCGGGTCTTGGAATATCATCGCTATATCCCTGCCGCGCAGCCTTCGAGCTTCTTCTTCGTGCAGTTTCGTTATATCCACGCCGTCAAATACGATGCTGCCGTGCTCAATGCAGCTGTTTTCCTTGGGCAGCAGCCCCATCACGGCATGAGCCGTAACGGATTTGCCGCAGCCCGATTCGCCTACTACGCCCAATGCCTGCCCGCGTTTTACGCTAAAGCTGACATCGCGCACGGCACTGATTTTGCCGCGGTAAGTAGCAAAAGAAACTGCCAGATTATCTATTTCCAATATATTTTCCTTGTGCTCATTCACAGCCATAACCCCCTTATTCATCGGCGCATCTTAGGATCCAGCACATCGCGCAGCCCGTCGCCGAGGAAATTGAAGGCGAGCATCGTTATGCTGATAGCCGCCGCCGGGAAGAACAGCTGGAACGGATAAGCGCGCAGATTGTTTACCCCTTCAGAGGCGAGCACGCCCCAGCTGGCCATCGGAGCCGATACGCCCAGCCCGATAAAACTCAAAAATGCTTCCGTGAAAATGGCATCAGGTATGGCGAGCGTCATCGTAACGACGATGGCACCCATCGCATTGGGTATCAAATGGCGCAGCAGTATTCTAAACCGAGAAGCTCCGATGGTACGCGCGGCGAGCACAAATTCCTGCTGCTTGATAGCCAGAATCTGGCCGCGCACGATGCGCGCCATTTGCAGCCAATACGCGATGCCCAGCGCGATGAAGATATTCATGAGTCCCGGCTTCATCACGACCATCAGCAGAATCACATAGAGCAGTGTCGGCACGCTGTAGAGCACATCGACGATGTTCATCATTATCCTGTCCGTCCTGCCGCCGACAAAGCCGGCAATGCCGCCGTAGACAACACCGATGCACAGATTGATGAGGCTTGCCACCACGCCGATGGCGAGCGAAATCCTCGCGCCGTAGAGCACGCGGATGAATATATCCCTGCCCAGATTGTCTGTGCCGAACCAGTGTTCCCAGCTAGGCGGCTGATTCGTCATCATAAGATTCTGCTCATCGTAAGTATGCGCGGAAAAGACCGGACCCAATGCCGCTATTATAATGAAAAAAATTATGACGCATAGACCGCCCATAGCCACTTTATTTTTACAAAGACGCAGCCAGGCATCGCGCCAAAAGCCCAAGGCAGGACGCTGCTGCTCCGCCGTTTTTTCTGCCTCTTTTGCCAGCGGCTCAAAATCAGCCTTAGTAAATTTTTCTGCTTTATCCAACGCTTATTCCTCCTTTCCGCTGCCCAGCTTGATTCTAGGGTCGAGCAGAGGGTAAATCAAATCGACCAGCATATTCAGCACGATGATGATGACGCTGTAGAAGATAGTAACGCCTAGAATGACCGTATAATCGCGGTTGTAAATGCTTGTAACGAAGTACTGCCCCAGTCCCGGAATCGCAAAAATGCTCTCGATTACGAAGCTGCCCGTCAAAATGCCTGCCGCCATCGGCCCGATATACGTAACGACCGGAATCAGCGAATTGGGCAGCGCATGGCGCATCAGCACTGCCAATTCAGACAAGCCCTTGGCGCGCGCCGTCTTGATGTAGTCCTGTCCCAATACATCGAGCATCGACGAGCGCGTCAGCCTAGCTATGAACGAAGTCGGCAGCAGTGCCAGAGCTAGTGCCGGCATTATCTGATACTGCCAGCCGTTCCACATGGCAGCAGGCAGCAGATGCAGCTTCGTCGACAGTACGTATATCAGTAGAGCAGCCGCCACGAAACTCGGCACAGCCACACCCAATGTCGTGCCGAAATTGACTAAGCTGTCCTGCCATCTGCCGCGCTTGACCGCCGCCAGCACACCGGCAGGTATGCCGATCAGCACAGCGAGAGCTATCGCTTCCATGCCCAGTTCAAACGACACCGGGAAGCCGTCCTCGATGATATCGTTGACCGACCGTCCCGGATACTTGAACGAAGGCCCCAAATCCCCGTGCAGCAGATTGACGAGATAGTCGCCGTACTGCTGATACAGCGGATCATTCAATTTATAGCGTTCCTCAATGCTGTGCAGCACCACCGGCGGCAGCGACTTTTCCGCCGTGAACGGTCCGCCCGGTATGGCGTGCATCAGAAAAAACGTGATCGTTATGACGACCCAGAGCACGCCGATAGCATTGATAACGCGCTTTATCACATAAGCTAACACCTAAATCCCTCCCATTCGGATATAGTGTTTATTATAGAAGGAAATCCTTCATTTAGCAAACTAAAAGACAGTTTCATTTATAAAAACCTAGGCACGGCAATTATACTATTGTAT
>CATYZV010000023.1 GCA_958415865.1 uncultured Selenomonadaceae bacterium | reverse complement strand
GGACTATCGGCCCGAATCGGGCAGGGAAGGTTTTCAATAAAAATTGAAACCTATTATGCTGTTTAAACAGCTTTTTAATTATATCACGCGCCCAAAGCTAAATCAAGCGGTTATTTATCACTCGCAGTTATTTTGACCGCCCCGCGCCAGGGAAGCGACCAGCGCAAACACGCATAAAATAGCGAACAGCCTGAATATATGCTGAAAAGCCGTCAGCATAACTTCAACATAGTTATCCTGCACTGCATCGGCTGCAAAACTAGACAGCAGCAGAGAAACGATTGCCATGCTCAGTGCCTGTCCCGTCAATCGCATTGCCGCCAGCACTGAAGATGCTATGCCGTAAAATCTCTTAGGAGCTGCGCTGAGTATAGCGTTGTTATTAGGTGCTGAAAACAGAGCAAAGCCCAGACCGACAAATGCCAAATTTATTCCGATTAAATAGAGCTGTTCTGTCCTGTCGATAAACGAAAAAGCGAATATGCTCACCATCATAATAGCCATGCCGAAAGACGCGATTATGCGCGAAGGAAATTTATCCGATAAAGCTCCGGCTTTAGGCGAAAGCAGGGCCATCACTATCGGCTGAATCAACAGCAGCATTCCGGCACCGAAGGCATCCATGCCCCGCACGACCTGCAAGTACAGCGACAGTACAAAACTCAGTGCAAAAGTCGCACTGTAGTGAATTAAGGCGGCAGCATTGGACATAGCAAAAGTTATATTCTTGAACAGCGATAATTTTAACAGCGGCGATTTTGCATTATACTGCATCCATATGAACAAAGCGAACAACACTGCCGATAAAAACAGCAGCCGACCTGCATTTTCACTGGCTGACCAGCTTGACAGGCTATAGAGGAACAGTATTATCATAGCTGCATATACAGCCGCTCCGGTATAGTCAAATTTCTGCTTTGCATCGCCTGCCCATTCTGTTTTTACTTTGAGCATCAATATAAGATTTACCAGCATTGCAATACCAGTAAATGCAAATATCATGCGCCAGCTATAAAACTCTGTGAAAAAACCGCCGATAAAAGGACCGACTGACAATCCGCCATAAACGAAAGCCCCTGTCAGGCCAATTACTTTTCCTCTGCTCTGCGGCGGATAACACGATACCAAGTAGGCCATACAGGTGCCGAATATCATCGACATGGCAAAACCCTGTGCAAAGCGCATTGCCACCATCACTTCATAGCTGCCTGCCAAAGCACAGCCAAAAGTAGCAATGCAGATACAGTACAAGCCAAGCAGATATATCTTCCTGCGCCCCTTTATGTCTGCCAGCCTGCCAAACGGCAGCAGCCCTGCCGCCGCTGCGATCAAAAAAGCTGTAAGCACCCAAGTCAGTTCATCGGGATTCATCCCGAACTCCTCTGCCATCGCCGGCACTGCCACATTTATAGAACTGCCCATAAAGGAACCGTTAAAACACGTTATCATAGCTGCCACGAGTATTCGCCTGCGTTCACCGTCTGACATATTTCACACCTGCCTTAAAAAATAAGAGAACTCCACCGCCTCATGCGGATAAAGCTCTCTTGATTTTGCTCAATTATTTATCACTTAAACGTTTTCTTTTTGCTGATTAAAAATATAAATCACATAACAGATTCGGCAGAATCGCTGCATGTAGACATGCGCCAAATTCGTTCAAACGGATAATTCTTAAATCTATAGCGCAAATCGATATAATCATCGCCTAATACTAATGAAAGTCTCTGCAAATCTTTGCCATTCGAAATTCTTTTGATTTTGTTAATATAATATGCTACATCTACATCGTCTAATTTGCCATTCTGCACAAAAACTTTCACTCCATCAAATAACATTATTCACACCTCCTGCACAATGGTTAAGTTAGAGCATCCAGTAGACATAATGGATATTTTTGACAACTGCATTTTACAATATTGCTTTTAAATTGTCAAACATATATAAAGAAACAGCTTCTAAATATAAAAACGGCGCAATCTGTTTCGATGAAAACAGGATTGCGCCATATATAAATTTTCAAAATCGCATTTATTTCAGACTTTCAGGATTGAGGCATTTAAGGTCATCTACTACGAATAAACCGTCTTTGCGCACGAGTTCATCATCGAGCCAGATTTCTCCGCCGCCGTATTCCGGACGCTGTATCAGCACGAGATCCCAATGAACGGCTGAGCGGTTGGTATTATCGGCATCATCGTAAGCACAGCCCGGAGTGAAATGCAGGCTGCCGCTTATCTTTTCATCGAACAGAATATCCTTCATCGGGAAAGTTACATAGGGATTTAAGCCGAAGGAAAATTCACCGATATATCTAGCTCCTTCATCCGTATCGAGAATCTTGTTGAGCTTATCCGTATGGTTGCCGACAGCTTTCACGATTTTGCCGTCTTTGAAAGTCAGCGAGATATTTTCAAATGTAGTGCCCTGATAAATAGACGGCGTATTGTAAGTGATAGTGCCGTTGACGCTGTCTTTTACCGGTGCAGTATAGACTTCGCCGTCAGGAATATTGCAGTCGCCGGCGCATTTTATAGCCGGAATGCCTTTGATAGAAAAGCTTATATCCGTGCCCGGTGCTTTGATATGGACTCTGTCAGCTGCTTCCATGCGTTTTACGAGAGCGTCCATAGCAGTGCTCATCTTAGCGTAGTCGAGATTGCATACATTATAATAGAAATCAGTAAAAGCTTCCGTGCTCATGTTGGCGAGCTGAGCCATCGAACCATTGGGATAGCGCAGCACGCACCACTTCGTATGCGGCACGCGGATATCGCTGTGCACCGGCTTCATCCAATATTTGCTGTACAGCTCCATATTGGCAGGCGGCACATCGCTGAGCTGGCTGACATTTTCACTGCCGCGGATAGCAATATAGGCATCCATATTCTTCATGCGCAGTGATTCATACTCAGCGCAAAATTCCATCTGCTGCCTCGAGGCACCGAGCAGCAGAGTACGCTGCATCTTGAGATTCTTAATCGTCAAAAACGGTACGCCGCCTGCGGCATACGCTTCTTTTATGATTGCCTGAGCTAATTCCAAGCCTTCATCTATGACTTCGATCAGAAGTTTTTCGCCCTTTTGCAGGCGCACAGAATAATTGATAAGGTTATGAGCTAATATTTCATTTCTATGATCCATTCTAATCAACTCTCTTTCTCAAATATATCTTATTCTACTACCTTTAATACACAATAGCCAATGATTTTCTTCTATGATATCAATATTTGCCAGCAAAAAAGCATGGAAAAAATCCATGCTTTTCTTCAATTCATGTTTAGTTTTCAAACATTATAGTCTTTAGCTACATCGGCAAATTCTTTTACGCGCGCAGTAAGATTCGGAGCTTTCATCACAGCCGAACCTGCAACGATGACATTTGCTCCGGCTTCAAGACAAGCCTTGAGTGTTTCCGGATTGATGCCGCCGTCTACTTCTATGTCATAGTGATAGCCGTTTTGCTCGCGCAGCTGCACCAATTCTTTGACTTTTGCCATCTGATCGCTCATAAACTTCTGTCCGCCGAATCCCGGTTCTACTGTCATGACAAGAACCATATCGAGATCAGGCAGGTACTTTTCAATTTCACTGACAGGCGTAGCCGGTTTTATAGAAATAGCCGCCTTCATACCGAGCTCTTTGACGCTCTTTATGATTTCATCCGCTTTTTTCGTCGCTTCGATATGGAAGCAGAAGATTTCCGTCCCAGCCTTGGCGAACTGCTCAATATAGCGTTCCGGCTCTACGATCATCAGATGCACGTCAAATACCATCTTTGTATACTTGCGGATAGATTCCAGCACTGTAAGCCCGATGGACAGATTGGGTACGAACACGCCGTCCATAATATCGAGATGAATATACGGCACACCTGCCTGTTCCAACTCCTCCAGCTGCTGTTTTAAAATGCCGAAATCCGCTGCCAACAGCGATGGCGATAATTTATACATAAGATCATCCCTTTCAGAAAAATTTTCATCATCTAAATTCTATCACTGAATCGCCTCATATACTACCCAAAATATAAAACCGCTCAATCGCAGTCAATCTCACTTGAAGAAGGCAATTATGCCACAACAAATTCGTATTGACGCAAAAAGTACATCTGTTATAATAAAAACATAGTTGAATACACAGTGCAGGACTGACGGATTAGTGGAATTGACCACATGGACTGCGCTGCTGATGATGTACAGCCGACCGTCTGGGCAGAGAAAATTCTCGCTCAGACGGTTTTTTATTTGAGCAGCAGGATTTTCTCTCTTTACTTTTCTACCAGCAAAGGAGATTTTACCATGAAGAACAAATGGCTCATCGCCTTATCGGCAGTCGGCATCCACATTTGCATCGGCAGTGTCTACGCTTGGAGTGTGCTCGTGAAGCCCATCATCGAACAGATGGGCTTTAGCCTCCAGCAGACGACATTTACATTTTCTCTGGCAATCTTATTTCTCGGCTTATCTGCCGGCTTCTTGGGCACGTACGTCGAAAAATACGGTCCGCGCAAAAGCGGCTTAGCCTCAGCTGTCTTTTTTGCCGCAGGTATGTTCGGAACAGCACTGGCACTGTACCTGCACAGCTTAGTACTGCTCTACCTTTTCTATGGAGTAATCGGCGGCATAGGCCTGGGCATAGGCTATATCACTCCCGTGTCCACGCTCGTAAAATACTTTCCGAAGCGGCGTGGTTTTGCCACCGGACTTGCCATCATGGGCTTTGGCTTTGCCAGCCTCATAGCAGGACCGCTTATGCAGCTTTTAACTCAGTCCTTCGGCCTGATGTATAATTTTATTATCTTAGGTTCTGTTTACTTCCTCATCATAACTGCCTCAGCACTATATCTAGCACCTCCGCCCAAACAGTCTTTTACAAAAACAGCACATATTTCATCTTCTATAAATACAACAAAACAGTATACGGCAGCTGAAGCTATGCACAGTTGGAAATTCTACGCTCTCTGGTGGATATTCTTCACCAATATCACCTGCGGCATAGCACTCTTGGCAGCGGCTTCACCGATGGCACAGGAAACACTCGGCATTTCGCCGCTCGCTGCTGCTTCTATCGTCGGCATTACAGGTCTTATCAATGGTTTAGGACGTATTGCTTGGTCCGGCATCTCCGATTACATCGGCCGCCAAAATACTTACATCGCCTTTTTCCTGATCGAAATCATCGCTTTTTACGCGCTGACCAGCAGCACTGATATCTGGTCATTCCAAATGCTGCTCTTGATCATCGTATCATGCTACGGCGGAGGATTCTCCTGTATGCCCGCTTATCTCAGCGATCTATTCGGCACGCGCAGCCTCAGTGCGATTCACGGTCGCATCCTCACCGCCTGGGGCGCAGCAGGTATCGCAGGACCTCTGCTATTATCCGCTGTACGCGAGTACACACAAAGTTACACGCTATGCCTCTACATCTTTTCCGGTCTGCTCACGATCAGCTTGATACTTGCCATTCTCCTCAAATACAAAACTGCCCGACAGGAAAAATTGATTTCTGAGCAGGCAGATATATAATGAAAACAGCAGTCTTCAAATTCTATTTATGAATACGATAGACTGCTGTTTTGTTTATTTCTCAATTGCTTAATACGTTTTTTAGCTGTATAATCTACTAAGATATTTCACCAAGCAACAATTTGCCGCAAACAATAAGTATACATTATGCACGTTTTACTCTATATAGAAAGGATTGGTCAAATTTGAATTGGAAGCTAGCACTGGCAATACTGACCTGCAATGTAATACTGATGTCCGCCAGCTACACCATGCTGATGCCGTTTCTACCTATGTACCTGCTGACGGATCTAGGTGTTGCGCAGGACAATGTAAATATGTGGACGGGCTTGATCTTCTCTGTTTCCTTCGTCGTTACAGCTGTCATGGCTCCCATCTGGGGAAAGCTAGCCGACAAAAAAGGGCGCAAGCCGATGGCGATACGCGCCAGCTTCGGGCTTGCTATAACGTATCTGCTCTGCGGTCTCGTACAGTCGCCGGAACAGCTGGTCGGCGCGCGCATCCTGCAAGGATTTGCCGCCGGGCTTTGGCCTGCTGAGCTAGCTATCATGTCATCGTACGCTCCTAAGGAAAAACTTGGGCTGTGCATGGGCGTAATGCAGGGCGCACTCACGGCAGGCGGCGTAATCGGACCGCTTTTAGGCGGAGTATTGTCGAGTGAATTCGGCATGCGTTCAGCATTTTTCCTCGCAGCCGCATCGTTGGCAATTGTAACAATCATGCTGGCGATATTCATCAAAGAACCGCTGCGCAAAGCAAAGACAGCAGAAGAAATAGAGCGGGCAAAACAGGCAGAAAAAGTCAACCTGCTCAAAGACCCTATCGTGCGCCGTATCCTGTTCTGCGCCATGGTCATTCAGATGGTCATCTTAATACTCCAGCCGATACTGACTATGTACGTAGCAGAATTAAACCACAGTATGGACAATGTCATCATGATATCCGGCATCGTATTCTCGCTCGGCGGCTTCGCCTGCGCTATAGCTTCGCCGTTTTGGGGCAAATACGGTCAAAAGCACGGTTTTTTAAGTGCCATGTGCATCGCATTATTCGGCACAGGAGTACTGATGTTTGCTCAGGCAGTGCCCACTTCGCTCGTGCCCTTTGCTGTTCTGCAATTTGTCGGGGGCTTGTTCTATGCCGGTGTTTATCCGTCCGTAAATTCTATCCTAGTCTGCAATACACCGAATGAACAGCGCGGCCGCATCTTCGGGCTGATGTTCTCCGCCCAGCAGGTAGGCTGCACTATCGGGCCTCTGCTTGGGGCATTTATCGGCACGTATCTCGGATTAAAATACGTATTCGTATTCGCCGGAATAGCGATGTTCCTGACCGGAGCATTAATGAAATTCAAGCCGCCGAAAGGACTTGCCGAACAAAAAATATGAGCTTCATGAACAGTATCTGCACAGCGGATACTGTTTTTCTCTATAGATTGAATTGCAGACGATTTTTCTATATAATATAAGCTGTTTTAAAATTATATCGTTTGACTATGAATTAATCGGAGGCTATCTATAAATGCTAAATCAATTTTCCAGAACTGAACTTCTGTTTGGTGCTGAAGCAATGAAGAAACTGCACAAAGCCCGCGTCGCTATATTCGGCATCGGAGGTGTCGGCGGTTTTGCCGTAGAAGCACTCGTCCGCAGCGGCATCGGTGAATTTGACCTGATCGACGATGACAAAGTCTGCCTGACCAACCTCAACCGCCAGATAATTGCTACCAGAAAAACAGTAGGACAGTATAAAACAGATGTCATGCGCGAACGAATTCTCGACATCAATCCCAACGCCGTAGTACACGTTCATAAATGCTTTTTCCTGCCGGAAAACGCCAATGAATTTCCCTTTGAAAAATACTCCTACGTAATCGATGCTGTCGACACCGTAACTGCCAAAATCGCCCTTGTCATGAAGGCAAAAGAATGCGGCACGCCTATAATCAGCAGCATGGGAGCCGGCAACAAGCTAGACGGCAGCCAATTCCGCGTTGCCGACATCTACAAGACAAAAGTCTGCCCGCTTGCCAAAGTCATGCGCCATGAGCTGAAAAAACGCGGCGTAAAAGACCTCAAAGTCGTCTACTCCGAAGAAAAAGTAACCCGTCCTTTAAACGATATGGCAAACAGCTGCCGCAGCCACTGCATCTGCCCGCCCGGCGCACAGCACAAATGCACCGAAAAACGCGATATACCGGGCAGCACCGCTTTTGTTCCATCCGTAGCAGGACTGATCATCGCCGGCGAAGTCATCAAAGATATCGCGGGTATCAACAGATGAAAAAGCTGCAAAGAGCTGCAACAATTAGTGCTAACCACTTCTGTTGCAGCTCTTTTCTTATATGTGTTTACTTATATTTTGTTTATATCTAATTTATTTTTATCTATATCAGCTGTTTTATTTTCGCTATCCGGCGTTACCTTAAACCAAGCGGCGTACATCGTCGGCAAAATCAATAGTGTCAGTACTGTTGCCACGATAAGGCCGCAGGAAATGGCTATTGCCATAGAACCCCAAAGGCTGCTGGGCACGAGCGGCATCATGCCGAGCACGGCGGCTGCGGCGGTCAGCATTATGGGCCTAAAGCGCAGCACTGCGGAGTCGATTATGGCATCCCACGGTTTTTCGCCTGTGGCAAGATGTTTTTTTATCTGGTCAATTAAAATAATGGAGTTGCGGATGATCATGCCGGAAAGGGCCAATATGCCTAGCATGGCGACAAAGCCGATAGGCTTGTTAAACAGCAGCATCCCGAAACTGACACCGATAAGCCCCAGCGGTGCAGTCAATGCTGTGATGATGACGAGCTGTATGCTTCTAAGCTGAAACATCAGTATTGTCAAGATAACTAACGCCATAACCGGCAACGGCTTTAGCAAATGTCCTATTGACTTTTCGCTGTCAGCCATTGCGCCGTCAGGTTCTATGCTGTAGCCAAACGGCAGATCCTTTTGTAAATCAGCCAGCTCATTGTAGACTTTTTCGGTGGCATCGTTAGCCGTGCCGCTGTAAATACTGCCGCTTACGGTAATCGTGGGTTTTAAATCACGCCGCCAGATGGTTCCGTCTTCAGCTTCATAGCTTATCTTTGCTATTTGTTCCAGCGGTACATATCCATACTGTCCGAGGTAAATCGGCAGGCTCTTCAACTTATCCAAACCATCTCGGTCTTGTTCCGGCAGGCGCATCACTATATCTATCGTACGGTCTCCGGTATAGTACTGCGCTGCTGTGGCTCCTGTCAGCTCAGTGTAAAGTGTCTGTGCTGCCGACTGAGTGGATATTCCCATAGAGCGCAGTTTATCCTGGTCAAGCTGCAGACGGACAGCTTTGCTCTTTTCCTGCCAGTCAAAATTGACATTGTAGATATTGCTGTCAGCGCGCATTTTTGCGGCTACCTGTTCTGACAAAGCTTTGACTTTATTCTCATCATAACCTGATACGCGGAACATTACAGGATATGCAGCAGGCGGTCCCATCTGTAAAAATTTGATATTAGACTGAACATCGGGAAAATCTTTGTTCAGTACATCTTGTAATTTATTGCTTAGATATTCTCTCGATTCTACATCTTTTGCTGTGATGACGAACTGAGCGTAATTATCTTTGGGAAGCACCGGTTCAAATGTAAGCACGAAGCGCGGCGAACCCTGCCCGGTATAATAAGCGTAATTATCTATTTTATCTTGTTCTTGATTTAATAAATCCGACAGTTTTTTCGCCTGTTCTTCCGTAGCCTTGAGCGATGAGCCTTCCGGCAGTGTCAATTCGACAACCAGCTCCGGACGCTGCGACGGCGGGAAAAATTCCTGGCTTACAAAGCGCAGGCAGAAAATAGAAACGGCAAATACTGCCACAGTAGCAGCCAGTACTTTTTTGCGGTGCGTCAGGCAAAATACCAATATTTTTCTAAAGAGCTGATAGAAGCGGCTCTGATAGGGGTCGATTTTGCCGTCGGCATCACGCTTGATCTTGACTTTGATCATCTTATAGCCATAGAGCGGAGCGACCATGACCGATACAATCCACGACAGAATGAGTGCCATGCCGATGACCGGAAACAGCGCACTGCAAAATTCTGCTGCCAAGCCATCGGAAAATTCCACCGGGATAAAACCTGCACAGGTGATTAGTGTGCCGCTGAGCATAGGCATGGCCGTTGCGCGGTAAGCATAACAAGCCGCATGAAACCTGTCCAATCCTTCTTCCAGCTTGACGCTCATCATCTCGACGGCAATTATAGCATCATCTACCAATAAGCCTAGTGCGATTATCAATGCACCCAAAGAAACTTTATGCAGGTCTATGCCAAAGGCTTCCATGCCGACAAATACTCCGGCGATGACGAGCGGTATACAGCCCGCTACCACCATGCCTGTGCGCCATCCTAAGCTCAGGAAGCTGACAGCAAGCACGATGATGACGGCATCACGCAATGAGCCGACAAATTCGCTTATAGAATCCTTGACGACCTGCGGCTGATCTGCAACCTTGTGCATTTCTAGTCCTGCGGGCAGCGATTTTTGCACTTGAGCAACGGCATTATTGAGATTATCTCCCAAGGTGAGAATGTTGCCGCCTGCTTCCATGGAAACGGCAAGCCCTATAGCAGGCTGTCCTTCATAAAACATCTTGGGCTCAGCAGGTTCTACGCTGCGCCGCTCTACAGTCGCAATATCCGATAGGCGCAAAATACGGCCGCCGGCATTTATCGGCATATTCTTTAGTGCTTCTAAATCGTCAAATTGACCGCTTAAACGCACATATACATTATCCGTCTGCGTCTCAATCATGCCGGCCGGTGTCATCTGCTGCTGATCCTTGACAGCATTGGCTATATCCTGCGCGCTTATACCCAGCTCAGACAATTTTTCCCTAGGCGTTTCGATGTATATCTTTTCCGGCTGCTCTCCTATCAGCTCAACTTTGCTTACACTGTCAATGTTGAGCAGCATGCGGCGTACTTTTTCCGCTTTTTCGCGCATTTCTTCATATGAATAGCCATCGCCTGTTAC
This sequence comes from uncultured Selenomonadaceae bacterium, assembly GCA_958415865.1. Taxonomy (GTDB): domain Bacteria; phylum Bacillota; class Negativicutes; order Selenomonadales; family Selenomonadaceae; genus Megamonas. Next base: position 2,518 of record CATYZV010000023.1, on the reverse strand, counting down.
GGCATAAATCGAACCGTACACGTCATCAAATCTGTCATTGTAATACGGACCGTAAATTCCTTCCGGCAGGTCTTTTTTTATGTCCTCGACCATGTTGCGCACTTCCAGCCAAGTCGGTCGTATCTTATCTGAATCGATATCATCGCGCAGATTCACATAGATAACGGCTTCTCCCTGACGTGAGAAGCTCTTGACGTAATCAAGCCCCGGGGTATCTTGCAGTTTCTTTTCAATCTTATCCGTTACCTGCTCTTCCATCTGCTCTGCTGTCGCGCCCGGCCAGGCAACTGATACGACCATCTGGCGTATAGTGAATGAAGGATCTTCCATGCGCCCCAATTTCGTATACGAAAAAATACCCGCGATAAACACGACTACAATAAAATACCAGACGAGATTTTTATTGTTCAGCGAAATTTCTGTGAGGTTTCTCATAGAGCATCACCATCCATGAGTTTGACAGCTTCACCTTCATAGAGTTTGTGCACGCCTGCCGTAACAACTGTATCACCTTGATTTAAACCTGTAACATGTACTTCGTTGCCGCCTAGATATATTACCTGCACATCTTTAAGTTCCAGCTTAGAATCACCGTTGACTATCCAGACCTGAGTCTTATTCTCCGTCTGATACAGAGCTGACAATGGCAATACAGCTGCACTGCCGCCGCTATTTGCAGAGAAACTGACATTGGCTGTCATGCCCAGCTGCATATCCTGCGGTGGATTTGGCAGAGAAATGCGGACTTTATACGTTCTTGCCGTACTATCGGCAATCGGCGCAACCTCACGCACTATGCCTTCTGCTTCCGTGCTGTTCAGCGCCCAGAAGGTAACCACCGCTGACTGCCCTGTTTTAATCTGCTGAATCTTATTTTCCGGCACAGATATCTCAATTTCACGCTCACCGTCCTGCACCAGTGTCGCCACAGTCTGTCCTGCCGCTACAACCTGTCCTGCTTCAGCATTGACAGCCGATATCACACCGGAAGCATCTGCTGTAAGCCGGGTATAATCCAATGTATTATAACTTTGATTAACCTGTGCCTGCGCTTGATCATAGGCGGCAGCAGCATTTTCATACGCTGACTGATACTGATCCAGCTGCTGTGCACTGACTGCATTAGCGGCATAAAGCTGTTTAAATCTAGCTAAATTCGACTGCGCCAATGTCAGCTGAGAACGCGCCGAAGCCACTTGAGCTTCCGACGCATTGAGATTCTGCTGCACATCGCGGTCATCTATCACCATCAGCACATCGCCTACAGATACAGCATCACCTACATTGATATCTCGCGACAGAATCTTGCCGCCTACCTGAAAAGCAAGATTGCTCTCATACCGTCCTTTTACCGTGCCGGCGTAATTATCTTCACCCGCTGCGCTGCCGTACTGCACCGTCTGTGTCTTTACATAGACAGCACTATCGGTCTGTTCTGCCTCCTTGCCGCATCCGGTCAATACGAATATTAATAACAACATACAGCACCACCACGATACTGCCTTTTTTAAATTCATACACATCGCCTCCTATATATCTATGATTTTAACATAAGTTTTCGACCACATAAATTTTAGTTTTATAAAAAATAAATCCGCAGCATATCATCTGATACACTGCGGTTCTATTATTATCTCAAAATTCTATTAAGCATAATATACGCTGGCATTGATAGCCTTGACAATTTCTTCTTCCGTCTTAGCCTTCTTCGATGCCTTGAGCTGCGCCGGAGTCATCGGCTGTACGTACTTAGAAAAGTGGTTTCTGATAAAGCGCGTATCTATATCTCCGGTGCAGAAGTATTCATTCTTCAAGATACGCTGATGCAGAGGAATTGTCGTCTTAATGCCGCCGACTTTAAATTCATTCAATGCACGGCGCATGATCTTGATAGCGTCGCCGCGGGTACGGCCGTGTACCACGATTTTAGCGATCAGTGAATCGTAATACGGCGAAATAGAAAGACCTGCACAGAAACCGCTGTCAACACGTACGCGCGGACCGCCCGGTTCGAGGAAAAATTCAATCCTGCCCGGAGAAGGCAGGAAATTATTATCCGGATCTTCGGCATTGATACGGCATTCAATAGCATGACCCTGGAATTTTACATCTTCCTGCTGCAATTCCAGCGGTTCACCTGCTGCAATGCGAATCTGTGTGCGCACCAGGTCAATGCCTGTTACGGCTTCCGTAACACCGTGTTCAACCTGAACACGCGGATTGATTTCCATGAAGTTAAACTTATTCGTCTTGAGGTCAAGCAAAAATTCAACCGTACCTATATTATTGTAATGAACACTTTTAGCTGCTTTGATAGCAAGTGCTCCGACTTCAGCACGGCGATCCGGCGTGAGTGCAACTGACGGAGATTCTTCCAACAATTTCTGATTGCGGCGCTGCAAAGAACATTCACGTTCACCGAGATGAATTACATGACCGTAGTTATCAGCTACAATTTGCACTTCAATATGGCGAGAGTGTTCATTACAATAATATAGGTACGGTTGAATTTTTGCTT
>CATYZV010000022.1 GCA_958415865.1 uncultured Selenomonadaceae bacterium | reverse complement strand
ATTTACTATTTTTTATAATAGTGATAAAATCTAAGAAGAAATCATAACAGCAGTAAAAAGATCAAAGAAAGGGATGCTGCTTATATTTGTAGGCAGCTGGGAATGAGTTATGAAAGTTTCAGCATTAAATGATTTTGATCTGTATTTATATCATCAAGGTACAAATTTCAACACATATCAGCTTCTCGGAGCACATTTTGTCAAAGAGAGCGGTGTGGAGGGCGTTCGCTTTGCCGTATGGGCACCTCACGCCCGCGCAGTCAGCGTAGTCGGTGATTTCAATAACTGGGATGTAAAAGTAAATCCCATGCACCGCATTTCAGACGGAGAGATTTGGGTTACATTTATCCCCGGCCTTGCTGAAGGAGAGATCTACAAGTACTCAATCGACACTCCCTACGGACAGGGCAGAATACTGAAAGCAGACCCTTACGCTTTTTACGCTGAAAAAAAACCGAAGACGGCTTCCCGCACTTATAATTTGAGCGGTTATAAATGGCACGACGAGGAATGGCAGAAGAAAAAAGGTCCGTCTTACGGCAAGCCGATGCTGATTTATGAAGTGCATCTCGGCTCCTGGCGGCGCGATGCTGACGGCAATTACCTCAGCTACAGAGACGCAGCCGATCAGCTCATCGCCTATGCTAAGGATATGCACTATACCCATATTGAATTTATGCCGCTGTGTGAACATCCGTTCGACGGCTCTTGGGGATATCAGGCAACCGGCTATTATGCAGCTACCAGCCGCTACGGTGAGCCTAAAGATTTCATGTATCTGGTTGATTTAGCGCATCAAAATGGCATCGCTATAATCATGGACTGGGTTCCGGGTCATTTCTGCAATGATGCTCACGGGCTGCGCCGCTTCGACGGAGAAACACTGTATGAGTCCGACAATGAGAAACGCCGTGAAAACTGGCAGTGGGGTACGACGAATTTCGACTACGGACGCAGGGAAGTACATAGTTTCCTGATTTCCAATGCTCTGTTCTGGCTCAATGAATTCCATATCGACGGGCTGAGAATCGACGCTGTAGCAAATATGCTCTACCTCAACTACGGCAGGGAAGAAGGCCAGTGGGAACCGAATAAGTACGGCGACACGGGCAACCTTGAAGCCATGGAGCTTATACGCAATCTCAATGAAGCTGTATTCAAATACCATCCCAACGCATTGATGATGGCTGAAGAATCCACCTCATGGCCGATGATCTCGCGCCCTACCTACATGGGCGGCATGGGCTTTAACTACAAATGGAACATGGGCTGGATGAATGATATGCTCAAGTACATGAGCCTCGATCCCATTTACCGTAAGTGGAATCACGATAAGATCACATTCTCTTTGATGTACGCTTTCTCGGAAAATTTTGTCCTGCCGCTGTCGCATGATGAAGTTGTCCATGGAAAGTGCTCGCTGATTGAAAAAATGCCGGGTGATTATTGGCGCAAATTTGCGGGACTCAGGGCGTTCTTCGGCTACTGGATGACGCATCCGGGCAAAAAGCTGCTGTTCATGGGCGGCGAATACGGCCAGTTCATCGAATGGAAATACGATGACAGCCTCGATTGGCATCTGCCGCAGCAGTATCCGATGCACACCAAGATGCAGAATTACTCCAGAGAGCTCAACAAGTTCTACAATGATAATAAATCACTCTGGCAAGAAGATTTCGACTGGCGCGGCTTTCGCTGGATAGACTGCAACGACAATGAAAACAGCGTTATTTCTTTCATACGCTACGCGGAAGATACTAAGGATTTCCTTATTGTCATCTGCAATTTCACGCCGGAAGTGCGTCAAGGCTACCGCATCGGAGTGCCTGCCAAAGGCATTTACCGCGAAGTATTCAACAGCGATGCTGAACGCTTTGGCGGTTCTAACGTCATAAACGAAGGCGATTTCAAGACAGAAGATGTTTTCTGGCACAATCTGAATCAGTCCATTCGCCTGACACTGCCTCCGCTTTCTACTATCTGCTTTAAGCTGACATCGAATCCGGCTGACAGTGCTGTACAGAAACTCAGTGATTTTCAAAAAAAACCTGCATCAGCAAAAAGCAAAGCAGCTTATCCCCATCCGGGTTATGAAAAGCTCAGAGCATTTGCTAGGGGTTGAAATATAAATTTTATCGACGAGGAAGGTGTTTTATGTGTTAAAAGTTTTATATGTAGCTTCAGAAGCAGTACCGTTTGTCAAGACGGGCGGCCTTGCTGATGTAGCGGGTTCTCTGCCCAAGGAATTGAAGAAAAACGGCGTTGATGTGCGCGTTGTCATACCGAAATACAGCGGAATCAAAGAAGAGTACCGCAATGCGATGAAGCACGTAGGCGATGGTGAAATAGAGGTAGCTTGGCGCAAAAAATACCTTGGTATCGACCGTTACGATTTAAACGGCCTTCCGTTTTATTTCATCGACAATCAGGAATATTTTTACCGCGAAGGCTACTATGGCTATCCTGATGATGTGGAACGCTTTACATTCTTCTGCAAAGCCGTTTTAGCAATGCTGCCTAAGATTGATTTCTGGCCGGACGTAATCCATATGAACGATTGGCAGACAGGCCTCATCAGCGTTTACTTAAAGCTAAACTACAAAGACGATGACAAATACAAGAACATCAAGACCATTTACACTATCCACAATCTGAAATATCAGGGCCGCTTCTGGAAGGGCTATCTGCCTGATGTCCTCGGTCTGGATTGGAAGTATTTCAACAACGGCGACCTGGAATACTTCGATGATATCAATTTCATGAAGGGCGCAATCGTTTATTCCGACAAAGTAACGACTGTCAGCCGCACTTACGCTAAAGAAATTCAGGACCCTTACTTCGGCGAAGGCTTGGAAGGAATGCTGCAAAAGCGCAAGGATGACCTCTCCGGCATAGTCAACGGTCTCGACTACGACGATTACGATCCGCAGACGGACAAGTACATTCCGTTTAAGTACAACGAAGAAAATGCCATTGAAGCTAAAGGCAATAATAAAGAGGCATTGCAGAAAAAACTCGGTCTGCCGGTAGATCGTTCTATTCCCATGCTCGCTATGGTAACCCGCTTAGTTGAAGCTAAGGGCATTGACCTTGTAACGCGCATTATGGATGAACTTCTCGAATATGAAGATGTTCAGTTCGTGCTGCTCGGCACGGGCGATCGCCGCTATGAAGACTGGTTCAAGGGCCTTGTATGGCGTTATCCGAAAAAAGTTTCTGCCAATATTTACTTCAACAACGAATTGGCACATCAGATATATGCGGCTTCGGATATCTTCCTGATGCCTTCACAGTATGAACCGTGCGGCATCGGACAGCTCATCGCTCTGCGCTACGGCTCTATTCCTGTAGTCCGTGCAACCGGCGGCTTGAAAGATACGGTAGAAGCTTACAACAACTACACTAATTCGGGCAACGGCTTCAGCTTCAATAATTACAATGCCCATGAACTGCTGTATTCGACCAAGCGCGCTATCGACAGCGTAAATGATTTCGGCAAGCGCGAAAAGATCATCAAAAACGCTATGACAGCTGATTACAGCTGGGATGAATCGGCAAAACAGTATAAGGAATTGTACAGCAGCCTCAAAAAATAAGCAGATGTAGATCATCGCTTTTATTGAGCAGGGAGTGTTGTATGGTATTGCACTGCCATACAGCACTCTTTTTAATTTCTAAGATTTTTTTATTCGAGGTGAAGAAGATGCTTTTTCATAATTCGCGGGATCTTTATTACCGCAGCCCTGCCGGAGCAGCTGAGGCTGGCAGTATTATCTGCCTGAGCTTAGATGTAAAACTGCCCGATGAACAGACAGCTAAAAGAGTGTGCCTGCACACCTGGCAGGCTGAGGCAGGCGGTATCTACACAGTGATGCAGCCGAGTGCGCAGGATGCTGATCATTATTCGGCGAAAATCAAACTGCCTTCGTCCGGCTGCCTGCTCTGGTATTATTTTGCAGTAGAACTGTCTGACGGCAGCATTATTTACTACGGCAATAATGAAGCTCAGCTCGGCGGAGAAGGAGCACAGTCAGATAAAGTGCCGCCGGCTTATCAGATCACAGTCTACGATGAAGGAGCAAAAACTCCGGACTGGTTTAAGCACGCTGTGATGTATCAGATTTTCCCCGATAGATTTTATCGAGGCGGCACGCAGATACCGCAGAGGAAAAACGCCTTGTTCCACTGCAGCTGGGATGATCCGCCGATGTACGGCTTCGATCCTGATTCGCGCGATCTAATAAATTACGATTTTTACGGTGGAGATTTTAAAGGAATTATAAAAAAGCTTCCTTATTTAAAGGAACTGGGCATTTCTGTAATCTATCTAAATCCCATATTTGAATCGCGTTCCAATCATCACTACGATACAGGCGATTACCATAAAGTCGATGCGTGGCTCGGTACGAATGAAGATTTTGCCAAACTCTGCCGCCAAGCTGAGGCAATGGGAATTCATATAATATTGGATGGTGTATTCAGCCATACGGGCAGCGACAGCATTTACTTCAACAGTGCCGGACGGTACGACAGCCTCGGGGCTGCTCAGTCCAAAGAGTCTCCATATTACGAATGGTACGATTTCAAGAAATACCCTGAGGAATACGACTGCTGGTGGAATTTCGGCAGTATGCCCAATGTCAAAGAGCTTACTCCGTCATATCTTGATTTCATCATCCGCGATAAAGACAGCGTGCTCCATCAATGGATGGACGCAGGTATAAAGGGCTGGAGGCTCGATGTGATCGACGAACTGCCGGAAGGTTTTACGCGGCTGTTCTATAAAGGAGTAAAAGAAGCCGACAGCGATGCTCTTGTAATCGGCGAAGTCTGGGAAGATGCCTCTAACAAAGTTTCCTACGGTGTGCCGCGCAAATATCTCTGCGGCGGCGAAATGGACAGCGCGATGAACTATCCGCTGCGCCGGATTATGCTGGATTTTCTCTTGGATAAGAAAACGGCTCAGCAGACTCAGACAGCGATTGCCAGCCAGCAGGAAAACTATCCGGCAGAAAATCTCTATGTGATGATGAATCTGCTCTCCAGCCACGATGTTGAACGAGCACTCACACTTTTGGGCGAAGCACCGGATACAGATAAAATGACAGTACATCAGCAGGCAAAATATAAATTGAGCAAGGATAAATTAAAATTGGGACTTGCCCGCCTGGAGATGGCGGCTGTATGGCAGATGACCCTGCCCGGCGTGCCGTCTATCTATTACGGTGATGAAATAGCTATGCAGGGCTACAAAGACCCGCACAATAGAGCACCGTATAAATGGAATACGGATGATACGGCCGAGAAAATGCGCCGCACCTTTGTCGATTTAATCGCGCTGCGCAACGCGCACAGCATACTTCAGACCGGCTGGTACGTGCCCGCTTATGCCGACGGCGATGTATTCGCCTATCTGCGCACCGCCAAACAGAATTTGGACAGATTCAAGCAAAAGACAGAGGCTGGCTGCATACTGACAGTACTCAACCGAAGCCAAACGAAGGAAGCAGAGGTCTATATAGATGTTCATGGCTTCTGCTGTACAACTCTTCATGAGCTGCGGGGCAGTCATCCAGATGTGCCGATAGAGGACAACAAAGCAAAGATCACATTGCAGCCCTTGCAGGCACTCATATTTGAAGCATCGAAAGAATCGGCTGCCACAGCCAAAAAAGCAGGCGTACTGCTGCATCCCACATCTCTGCCTTCTGCATACGGCATAGGTGATCTTGGCAGGCAGGCGTATGACTTTGTACGCTGGCTGAAAAAGGGCCACCAGTCTATTTGGCAGGTACTGCCTTTGAATCCCGTCGGCTATGGTGCATCGCCATACCAGTCTCCCTCATCATTCGCCGGCAATACACTGCTGATATCCCCGGAAAAACTCGTCGAACAGGGGCTTTTGACCGAGATAGAGATTAAGCCGAATTACACATCCGATGATGACCGTGTAGACTTCGTAAAAGCAGCTGCATACAAAGAAAAAATTCTGCGCCGGGCTTTCTCGCGCTTTAAACCTGATGATAAATATGAAACGTTCTGCCAAGAACATTCATCATGGCTCGATGACTTTGCTTTATTCACATCCTTAAAGCAATTTTTCAACGGCAAATCCTGGTTTAAATGGCCTGACTCCATCCGCCGCCGTCAGCCTAAAGCACTGCAAGAATACGCTTCCCTGCTGCACAGAGAAATAGCCTACGTGAAATTCACGCAGTACATCTTCTTCAGCCAATGGCAAAAGCTGCACAGTTTCGCCACGCAAAATGGCATCAAGATATTGGGCGATGTTCCTATCTTCCCTTCACACGACAGCAGCGATGTCTGGACGCACCAAGAGGAATTCAATCTCAATCCTAACGGCACCCTCAAGACAGCTGCCGGTGTGCCGCCCGACTACTTCAGTGCTGACGGGCAGCTCTGGGGCAATCCCCACTACAAATGGGATGTCATGAAGCGCAATGATTACGCTTGGTGGCGCAGCCGCATCGCTACACTGATGGAAGTAGTAGACATAATCCGCATCGACCACTTCCGCGGCTTTGAAGCGTATTGGGAAATTCCAGGCAATGCCAAGACCGCCAAAATAGGACGCTGGATAAAAGGCCCTGGCAGAGATTTATTCGATGTAATCCATAAATACCTGGGCGATGTACCGATCATCGCCGAAGATTTGGGTGTCATCACGCCGGAAGTAGAAAAACTCAAGCATGACTGCGATTTTCCCGGCATGAAAGTACTGCAATTTGAACTTTACCCTAACAATGCAGGCACGATGAATTTTCTCTGCCCTCAAGCCAGCGTTGTATACACAGGAACGCACGATAACAACACGACACTGGGCTGGCTTCAGACAGATATACCGCCTCGCGATAAAGCAGTCTTAGCTGATTTTCTCGGCGTTTCAGCAGACGATGATAAATCGCTGCTGCAGGAATTGATAAAACTCGCCTACCGTTCACCGGCTGAACTTGCCATGCTGCCAATGCAGGATGTACTGGCCTTGAACGGCAGTGCGCGCATGAACCTGCCCGGCACAGTCGGTACAAACTGGGGCTGGCGCATGAAAGACGGAGCATTGACAGACGAAAAAGCAATGTATCTACAACAGCTGACCCGCACTTACCACAGAATTTAAGATACAAAAGACCAGCATAATCATATTGTTATGCTGGTCTCTTTGCTTTCTATTTTACTTTACAGATAAGGAAACATTTTTAGACTGACTTTCAGTAGAAATATTTTCAGCTGTAGTATCCACTTCAAATTTCAAAATCAAGGTCAGTACAAAAGAAATTACAAAACCTACAGCGCAGCTTATGAGAAAAAGCGTAAATCCCGGTCCTAGAAATACAGGCAGAGCTACGATGCTGGCAAAAGCAAATGAATTTGCCGCAGCACCGGAAAATCCGGCTATAGCCCCTCCGATGCCGCCGCCGATACATACTGCAGCCATCGGCTTTTTCCGCGGCAAATTTACGCCAAAGGTAGCCGGCTCCGTGATGCCGAAAAGCGAGGAAAGTGCAGCTGATATGCAGGTAGTACGCAAAGGTGCTGACTTGCTCTTTAAGAACACTGCCATGCACGCTCCTGCCTGTGCAAATACCGGCGGACTCATCAATACGAGAATTGTATCGCTTCCGTTTACGATAATATTATTCATCGCGATTACAATTAGAGGCCAGTGAAGCCCTCCGATGGCCATCAGCTGTATCGCTGCTCCTAAGAGCAAACCGGCTATCAGCGGCGATAAACCGTAAATATATTCATATCCGGCTGCCAGCACATCGCCGACGACCATGCCGACGCTGCCGAATACAGAGAGCGTCATAAATCCGACGATCAATACGGACAGCAGCGGTGTCATGAAGCCTCTAACCATTTCCGGCAAAATCCGATGCAAAAATTTCTCCACAAAATGCAGCGAAGCTGTTGCTAAGAGAATCGGAATTACCGTAGAATGATACATCACGCCATTTAACGGAATTCCTAAAAAGTAAACGGTAGTGCCTGCCTCTAAAACCGTATTTAGCGAAGGATGCAGCGTCATAGCTGCGATCAGCACTGCCGTATACGGATTAGCACCGAATTTCTTTGCTGAAGTAAACGCCAGAAAAATAGGCAAGAAATAGAACAGGCTGTCTGCCATCGCATTTAGTACTAAAAAAGTATCACTTTCCGGCGACAGTACAGAAAGCGTAGTCAGCAACGCCAACAGACCCTTCATTATACCGGCAGCAATCAGCAGATTTACTATAGGCCAGAAAATACCGGATATGCCATCAATTATCACACTGATAATTGATTTTTTTTTATCTTTTTCCATAGCTCTACCTCATATTACAAGAACTGGCTGAATTCAATTTTTTCCGCATTCGGACCTTCAATCGTAAAGAATTTCACACCTTTTGACCAAAACGGCAGAAAATGTACTGCATCTTGAAGCGTATTCATTTCCATGCGGCAAATCTCTTGGTAAACCTGTTCTACATCCAGTACATCTATTGCGATGTGGTCGATAGCACCTGCTTTTTTTGCAGCACATTTGGACTCGTATATTTCTAAGACGAGGTTTTCCAGCTTTAAAAATACAACTGCCGCTCCGTCAAAAACGGTTTCGTATGCAGTTGTAAAACCCAGTTTCTGATAAAAATCCATGCTTGCCTGCATATCTTCTGTAGGGATTCCGATATGCTGCACGCCTGTCGCATACTTTTTCATGATTTATCTCCCGTTGGGGAAAATCATCATCTTCCCGTTTCTGCCGTGAACCTCAAACGCTTTATTTATTTCATCCAATTCAAAGCGGTCAGAAATAAGTTCAGCTAAACGCATTTTGCCGGTGTTCAATAAATCAGCTGCTCTGCCATGCGTGAACGGATTTACGAAAGATGCCGTAACAGTTAGCTCCTTCTGGAACATTTCATACGGTTTGAAGGGAATTTCACAGTCAGGAGCAGTCAAGCCGAACAGCAAGATATGTCCTGCCGGGCTGATGAAGCGGAATGCGTCCATCATAGTTTCCGGGCGGCCTACACATTCAATAGCAACATTGATTTCTCGAATGCCGTTAGTTTTTAAAATATCCCAAGGATTTTCTTCCAGCGGATTAAACGCAAAATCTGCACCGAGCTTCAATGCCGTTTCTCGTTTGCTGTCCACAGGTTCAGATACGAGGATTGTCGCAGCACCGGCTAAGCGTGCAAGCTGCATCATGATCAATCCGATAGTTCCGCCGCCGATGATTAAAACAGTATCGCCGCTGCGCACACCTGCGCGGTCAATGCCGTGGAGACAGCAGCCTAAAGGTTCGCACATAGCTCCTTCTTCAAAGGAAACTTCCGGCTTCAAAACAAATACCTGCTTTTCTTTAACTACACAGTACTGAGCAAAGCCGCCGTCGTAAGTTACGCCCGTAGCAGAATAATCAACGCAGAAATGAGGCTTTCCTGTCTGGCAGGCAAAGCATTTGCCGCACATGATGCTAGGGTCAGCCGTTACATGCTGTCCGACTGTTACATTTGTTACTTCGCTGCCTACAGCTTCTACGATACCGGCAAATTCATGCCCCAGCACTACCGGAGGGAAACATTCAGATGCGCCTTTAGCACCGCTGTAAATGTGCATATCCGTACCGCACACTCCTGCTGCCATTATCTTAATCAATACTTCATCCGGTTTTACTGCCGGAATCTGCTTTTCTTCAATCTCAATCTTGCCCGGCTGATAAAATACAGCTGCTTTCATTAATCCTTTTGCTGTGTTACTCATGATCATAATCTCCTTTAAATTAAATTTTCTTATTTATCCCTCTTGCAGATGAAGACATCCGCAGGATTCTACTTGTTTATACATGGCTTTTTTCTGCTCTGCTGAAACAGTTTTTATATCCGGCAGGCTGTAAGATTCGCCGATCTGTGCCGTCTTTCCTTTTGCCATATCATGATAAGCCATTAGATTTACCTGCTCTATATTTTTGTACTGCCTGGATATTTTAGCAATAGCCTGATAATGCTCATTCGTATCGTTGATTCCCGGAATTATAGGACAGCGCAGATAAATCTTTGCACCTATATCACATAAGCATTTCAAATTTCTGAGAATCAAGCCATTATCTACACCTGTATATTTCTTATGCGCTGCACTGTCAGTCAGCTTGTAGTCAAACAGAAAGACATCGACATAGGCAGCTATTTTTTTATAATTATCACTCGGAGCATATCCGCAGGTATCAAGACAAACATGAATATTATTTTCTTTTGCTTGTTTTACTAATTTCAAGAGAGGCTCAAACTGCATCATAGCCTCTCCTCCGCTCACCGTCAGCCCGCCGCCGCTGCGCCGATAAAAATCGCGGTCTTTGAGCACATCTTGAATAATTTCATCGACAGCAGCCTTGCGCCCAAATATTTTCAGAGCTTTGTTTGGACAGGCTGATACGCACCTGCCGCATTTTGCGCAGCGGCTGTAATCTATAGTATGACCTTTTACAGCATCTGTCTTGTGTACGCCTTGCGGGCATACTTCAGCGCAGAGACCGCAGCCAATGCACTTTTTAGCTAAAAAACCCAGCTGAGGCAAAGCTTTTTTCGATTCCGGGTTATGGCACCACACGCAGTTTAAAGGGCAGCCCTTCAAAAAAACAGTGGTGCGTATTCCTGGCCCGTCGTGCAGAGCAAATCGCTGCACATCGAATATATTTAATGTATTGTTTTGATGTTTCATATCAATTAAGCGTACGATTTAAGATATCCAGCTGAACATCATCTGCCAGTTCTACATATCTGGCACTAAATCCGCCTACGCGTACAATCAGGTTAGAATATTTTTCCGGTTCCTTACGCGCATTTTCCAGATCTTCACGGCCAACTACATTTATCATAGCTTGAGTGCCGCCGCGTCCGAAATAAGAATCCATCAGCGGATAAATAACACTCTTGCGCATACCGTTAAACGTCTCTTTAGAAAATTTCATATTCTGCACCGTTCCAAAGTGAATATCTCCTCTGGCCTTGAGCAGTGAATTAACAAACGCCGTAACGCCGCTCTTATCCATTCCGGCTGTGGGATTATTGGCATTGGACAGCGAATCACCTGCACGCCTGCCGTCCGGTGTTGCTCCGGTATTTCTTCCGTAAGTTGTATTGTCTCTATTATTGATATTCACCATGCCAAAGCAGTCCAAGCCAAAGTACTTGCCGGAAATATCGAGCATCGTATAGCATACCATCTCATGAACGGCTTTCATCATATCGTCGACTTCATCCATATCATTGCCGAATTTATCGACATTAAGTAAAATAGCTCGTTCTTTTTCGTAGCCGACAAAATCTGCTTTTAGCATTTTCAACAGTTTTGCAGCACTGATAATTTTATCTTCAAACACGCACTTCTTTATAGCGTATAGAGAATCGGAGCAAGTAACTATACCGTATATCTCATCACTGCCGCCGCACTTCACTGTACCGCCGCTTATCACACCCTTACCGGCATCCATGCAGTTATCGTAGAGAATATTGTGGAGATTGAGCGACATATCATTGGCAATTATTTCATAACCGCGGGAGTGATTTCGCGCACTTACATCCGTAAGAAATGCCACATTTTTGCAAAATACATTCCACAATTCATCAAAAGTTTTATAATCTGTCAATGTTTCACTGTTAGGCGTAAGACGGTATTTTCCTGTAGAATCATATCCTCCGTTGATCGTACCCCAAAGGACATTGGCCATATTTAAAACAGAATTCGGGCTGACAATAATTCTGTGGTCTATCGTAAACTCACCGCATCCCAGCGGCATCCAGCCCAATGCTTCTTCATAGCTGATGCCGAATACTTTCATCACGCCCGGAATAATATTTTCATCCTGGTACAGCATCGGGTAAGTAGTTCCTTCGCCGATACATTCCATAGCTTTATCATACAGCTTTTTATCCATGCCATCGTACATTCTAAGCGTGAGCTGCGGCACAATATCGTGTACCCTGCGAGATACTTCCATGATAACCATCGCCAGCTGATCTGCTTCCTTAGGATGTTTTCTGCCCAGTCCACCTATGATCACGCGGTCATCCGTTACTTGTTCTTTGACTATCATAAGCTGCCAAAAACTCGTCAGCAGGCGGATAGCTTCTTCCTCATCTATGATTCCTTTTTCCAAATCATCCACATAATAAAGCGCTAAGTAATCATCCATACGGCCCCATTCGCGTGCACCGTCGATCATCGTATAGATTATGACGAGCTGTACAGCTTCGCGGAATGATGCAGGTTTTTCCGTGATGAGCTTGCGGCAGATGCGCTCCATTTCCTTCAGCTCAGCTCGACGGGCTTCATCCGTTTCACCTTGCGCAAGTTCAGCTGCACGTCCGGCATACCAGTAGAGAACTTTCATGACCGTTTGCAAAGCCATCTGCATACCCAGATAAAAATTAGGATCGTTTTCCGGATGTTCTTTCTGCTTTTCAGCAATTAAGCGGCTCAGCCCGGCAAGGCCATAACCGAGCAGTTTGTGATAATCTAAGAAAATTCCCGCAACACGCTGCAGAGCTGTAGCTGCGTGAGGATAATTGGCCAGGTCCAGTACACTGCCGTCGGCAACACCGCCGGTAACCATATAAATTTTATCTTCAGGATCCATTTCAGCTAAAAATTTTTTTGTTGATGTATGATCCTGCCAATAATCCATTAATCTTTGCAGTCTAGCTTTATCAGCAGCAGAGGTTTCAGAGGAGGTTATTTTCTCCTTAAACCACTCAAAATTCATGGCAAATCCCCATTCGCTGTTGATATACTGCGCATTCATACCCAGAGGGAAAATATCAGTACGGCCGCAAAAAAGGTCATTGGGCATAATATCGAGCATAATCTGTGGAAATTGAGCATCTAAGCATTTAGCTTCGCGTATTGCCGGATGGTCATCTTTACAATTCTTATATACTTCTGTAAAGTTTTCCATATGCTCTAGCAGTTCTCGGAAATTTAAGCGCGGCTTATTGTTATAAATCGTATCATAGCCTGTGTAGGATTCTTTGGTTCGCGTTTTGTAAGCTTCTTTCCAGTACATCAAAAACTCTCCTTCATTATAATTGTTTTAGTT
>CATYZV010000021.1 GCA_958415865.1 uncultured Selenomonadaceae bacterium | reverse complement strand
TATCTTCTACCTTGACAATCGGAGCAGAATTTGTACATATCTTATTATCATTTACTTCATATACATTGGAATTTACTTTACCTGAAAAAGTCTTATCCGCATATTTGAGCACAACAGCATCTTTCTTTACTTTCAAAGAACCGCCTAAAGCAATGCTCACAGAATCAGCCGGTACATACAGTATATTACTGATTACTTTTATAGGGCATTTCGTGCCGTTCAAGCTGAAATCAAACGAGAGATTTTTCTTGAAATCAGTCTTTGGAATCAAGCCATGAATACCCTTTGTCTTGTCGACTACCTGCGATACTTCATAATCGGTTGCCGCACTAAGATACGCATATGCTGTCTTTCTATCCACACCTATCTGTTTTGATATAAAGCTGATAGATTCTCTGACTGATTTGCGCATAGCTTCATCAAGGTCAGTATCCAAGCCGATCGGTATCCAGTATTTTTCTGTTTCAGCAAAAGGCTGTACCAAGGATTCACTGTTTGTCTTAGGGATGGCTGTATCGCCTTTTTTGAGCACGGTCAACCGTACTGTGCCGCGCAGCGATGCTTCCATAGCTGTCAGCGCTACCTCACCGTCGCCCTGAACAAAGTGAGGATCTCCCGTGTAAAAACCTGCACCTTTCACTTCTACAGGCAGATACAAGGTAGAACCTACGCCTAATTCATTGATGTCTATATTGCCGCCGACTCTTGTAGGAGGCACAGAGCTATAATGCTCATCTGTATCAGGAGTAGTACCCATAATGCCTAAAAACGGATTCAGAGGGAACTGCATTACTTTACCATTGCTATTCATCTCACCAAACCATTCACCGTCAATCTGCTTTATCGGTGCAAATATGGATACGTTGCCATATGATTCAGGGTGTTCATAAGAAGGATTGGCCTGACGCGGTGTTTCCGGCATTTCATCCGGTATCGTGCCTTTAAAATGGCGGTTGCTGACTACACCATAAGGGACTCGCGGTGCTAAAGAAATCACTTCTACTTTCAGCACATCGCCCGGCTCTGCACTGTCTACGTATACAGGGCCTGTTACAACGTGCGGACCGTTAGTATCAAAATTATGACCTTTTTTATTGGCTGCTATATTGGCTGCATCTTGCAAAACATGATCGGGCGTTACACCATACTGACCAAAGTACTTCACCGGGTCTTTACCTTGGTCTTCCAATATACCTTCATGTGATACCGTATCAAAAGTTACAGTACTGCCGCTAGGGACATGCAGTATAGGCTTATCACTGCGGTTGGGCAGCATTCCCCAAAAAACATTATCCAAAGTGGAAGGGACATAATACTGACCGTCGATTTTTCCATCATCTTTAGTCTGCAAATATTCTACGCTCGGTGCTCTATATGAGGCTTCAGCCGGAACGCAATTAATCAAAAAACCTGTAGATAAGGATGCTGTCAACAAGGACGCTAAAAGAAGTTTTTTTACTTTCATAATATCAAAAATCCTTTCCTTTGGAATATTAAATACAAATAAGCAAAAAAATAGACAAAGGCTTCGTAATACGACACCTTTGTCTTGTCTAAAAATATACCATAAAAATAGTTCTTGTAAATATGTTTTATCTGATTTTCGTGTTTTTCCTAATCGGATGATTATAGTCTTCTTCTGTTATCTTGCGTATAACTTTGCAGGGAACGCCGGCTGCTACTACATCATCAGGTATGTCTTTCGTAACGACTGAGCCTGCTCCTATCACGGAGTGCCTGCCGATTTTTACGCCCGGCACGACTGTTACTTTGCCGCCCAGCCATGCGCCGTCTCCGATGGTTATGGGCTTGGAATATTCTATGCCTTGATTGCGTGCTTCTACATCATATGGGTGAGATGCGCAGTACAGTCCTGCTTTTGGCCCGATGAGCACATGGTCTCCGATGCTGATTTCGTTCGTGTCGATAAAAACGGCACTGTGATTAACGACGGAGTCTGCACCTATGCTAATGGTGTCGCCGTAATCACAGGTGAAAGGTGTCAGCAGATTAGCATTTTTTCCATATGATTTAAGTATTGCTTTTGCGATTTGGTCTTTATACTGTATTGTGCTGCTGGTAAGGCGGCTGAAGGCTTCTGTTTTTTTGGCTGTATCGCCGCGCCGTTTTACCATGGTATAGTCCATGGCATTATACCAGAGACCGCTCATCATTTTGTCTGCTTCAGTTCCGTCTGTCTGTTGATTGTTATACTCTTCACGGTAGTTCTTTACGTCTTCATCCGTTATGCTGCGCAGTACGCGGGCGGGATTGCCTACAGCAATTGTGTTGGGCGGTACATCCTGAGTAACTACGGAGCCGGCACCGATGATGGAATTTTTGCCGATGATAACACCGCCTAAGATAACGGCTGAGCCTCCTATCCAGACGTTATCTTCAATCGTAACGGGCAAAGCTCGTTCTAATTTTTCCCTGCGCTGCTCGATTCCGGGTGCGGGTATAATGGTGTAGATGCCTACCTTAGGAGCGATAAGTACATTGTCTCCCAGAGTAACCATGGCACTGTTGATAATGGTACAGTCATAATTTAAATAGCTATTAGTGCCTATCTTCAGATGGTCGATGCGCTGGAGGCGGAAGGGACTCATAAGCACTGCTCCTTCACCGAAGGCCGGCATAAAAGTACGGATGAAATCGCGGCGCAGCTGAATATTGCTATTGGATATTTTATTGAGCCTGTCTACGTTATGGGTAGCATCTACGATTTTTTTTCGTATTTCACCGTCCATTGCTTCGTAGACATAGCCGTGTTCCTGTTTGTAGATGCTATCTTTTTCTTTATCATTTAATATCTTATCGGCAAAAGCCTGCTTGTCTTGTTCTGTGATTTGGCGTATCACTCGGCAGGGATTGCCTTGTGCAAAAGAATGAGGCGGTACATCCTTCGTTACGACTGAGCCTGCTCCTATAACACTTCCTTGACCTATTTTCACTCCCGGAGCTATCACTGTTTCAGCAGCGATATAGACATCTGATTCGATTTTCACGGGAGCGGCATATTCTGTGATATTATCCCAGCGCAGTTTATAATGAACAGGATGGCACGGCGTAAAAATGCAGCAGTTCGGACCGATGTAGACGTTATCGCCGATATCTATGGTACCTGCATCGAGAAAACAGCAGTTGTAGTCTACAAAAGAATTTTTGCCCAGATAAATATTTATCCCATAATCACAGCGAAACGGCGGCACCATGTAACTGCCTTCTCCTATACCGCCTACAAGACGGTGCTCTAATTCCAATACTTTTTGCGTATCGAGAGAACTGAGCCTAGACAGCTGGCTCACTATATCGTATGCGTTATCTCTTATCGCGATCAAATCATCGGCGAATACATCGTACAATTCGCCTTTAAGCTGCAAATCTCTTGATTTTTTGGTCATTGTTCAATCTCTTCCTCTTTATTTATTGCTCATACAACAAAAGGCATTTACCCACTGAAAAAGGTAGATGCCTTTTATCTTTTTTATTGTTAGTCTTTATTCTCCCAATTCTTCACCGGAGTAGTAGCTAAAACCGTATTCCAGCCAAGCAGGGGCATCTGTCCAACGGTCATCATCATTATAAAATACAGCGATTAGAGTCTTCTTGCCTCTGGTAGCTGAAGCTACCAGGCAGTCGCCTGCGGCATTTGTGAAGCCGGTTTTGATTCCGTTGGCACCGCGAAAGCCGCTCTTTAAATAGCGGTTCGTCGTCGTAACGTACTGTGTATGTCCGTCCATGTATTTTACGTTGTAATCTTTCATGCTGACGATATGGCGGAACTCAGGATTCTTCATAGCATAAGAAGCGATCAAAGCCATATCATGTGCAGTAGAATAATGATTGTACTCTGTCAGCCCGTTGGGATTAACGAAATTCGTATTCACTGCGCCGAGTTCTTTTGCCTTGTCGTTCATCATCTTAGCAAAAGCCGGTACAGAGCCTGCAACCGTCTGAGCTATAGCTACAGCTGCATCATTGCCGGATACGATCATCATACCGGTCAAAGCTTCGCGCACTGTTATCTGATCGCCTACGTGCAGACCGAGTGAAGACGGTTCTGTATCTACAGCTTCCTGCGTAATGACGAGCGGCTGGTCAAGCTTTCCGCTTTCCAACGCTATGATAGCTGTCATGATCTTGGTGGTGCTGGCAGGAGGAACGACTTCATCTTCATTCTTGCCGAATAACACGCCATTATCGTCAGCATCTATCAGGCAGGCACTGCGCGCTATCGTATCAGGAGGCGGCAGCGGGGCAGTATTTGCCACAGGTATATTGTTTGTCATCAGCATAACAGCTGCTATGACAGGCACAAAAATCTTAGAGAGAAATTTTAGTTTATACATAGGGTACATGAATTTATCGTCGGCTTCCTTTCATATTATCAAATACAATCTCAAATAGTATAGTCCGTATCATTTATCTGAATGAATTTATGCCTTTTAGGCAGCTTGCCCTTGACACGCGGCGGCTTTTTCATATTGTCGATATCGTACGGCGTTTCCTGGTATACGTAATAGTTGAGCCAGTTGGCAAACAGCAGGTTGGCAACACTGCGCCAGCGCACGATCGGCTCTTTTGTAGGGTCATCATCAGGATAGTAATTCTGCGGAATATCTATATCCATTCCAGCCTTTATATCGCGGTCATATTCACTCTTGAGGCTGTACGGATCGTACTCAGCATGACCGGTGATATAAAATTCACGCTCTTTGCGATTGGCTACGATGTAAACACCGGCATCGCCTTCTGCCATTACCTGAAGCTCTTTTACTTCATCTAATTCCTGCCTATTCAAGCCGATATGACGAGAGTGAGGCACATAGAATTCATCATCAAAGCCGCGGAATAATTTTTCGTGTTCTACATTTAAATGATGCTTATAAACGCCGAATACTTTTTTGCGCTTGTAATACTTCTGTATGCCGTAGTGGTGGTACAGCCCTGCATATGCACCCCAGCAGATGTGAAAAGTAGACCAAGCGTGTTCACGGCTCCAGTCCATTATCTCACAGACTTCTTTCCAATAAGCTACATCTTCGTATTCCATACGTTCAACCGGTGCACCTGTTATAATAAAGCCATCGTAAAATTTTTCTTTTACATCCTCAAACGTACCGTAAAATTGTGATAAATACTGAATAGATGTGTGCTTAGGCAGATATGATTCCGTATAGATAAAATCGACTTCCACCTGCAATGGAGTATTGCCCAAGAGCCGCAGCAGCTGCGTTTCTGTAACAGTCTTGTTAGGCATCAGATTCAAAATCAGTATGCGAATAGGACGGATGTCCTGCTTGTATGCTCGTTCCGCATCCATCACAAAAATATGTTCACTCTCCAGTATCTGGGCAGCAGGCAGAGCACTGGGAATCTTTATCGGCATAAGCTCACCCTCTCAAGTTTACAACAAAGCTCCCTTTAAATCGCTGTTCAAGGGAGCATTTTAACATCTTCGTTGTTGTTATTCTACCATAGGCGCACATCATCGTCAATTAAGGAATCCCAGCTTTCATATAATTATGATATAATTACATCAGACTAAATCGGAAAGGAATTTATGCTGAATGCTTGAACAAAATACAATTAGCTATCTAGCAAAAATACTAGGCTTAAAAACGGCTCAGATAGATGCAGCTGTCAATCTGCTAGATGAAGGCAATACTGTTCCTTTCATCGCCCGTTACCGCAAGGAAGCTACCGGCGAAATGAAAGATGAACAGCTGCGCCTGCTGGCAGAAAAACTGGCTTCGCTGCGCAATTTATTAAAACGCCAAGAAGAAATCAGAAACAGCATCACTGAACAGGGCAAGATGACTCCTGAGCTGTCTGCCTCTATCGACAGAGCAGAAAAACTGCAGGAATTAGAAGATCTGTACCTGCCTTACAAACAGAAAAAACGCACACGCGCAATGATCGCCAAGGAAAAGGGCTTGCAGCCTCTAGCCGATATCATTACGGAGCAGAAACTCAAATCCGGAGATCTGGCAGAACTTGCCGCTGATTACATCACAGAAGATGTGCCGTCAGCACAGGATGCACTAAATGGTGCTAGTGATATTATCGCGGAAGCGATTTCTGACAGTGCTGCTCTGCGCTCAAGGCTTCGCAGCCGCATTTGGAACACTGCTCTGCTGACGACAGAAAGAGATATCTCTGCCGACAGCGAAGGGGTATTCGCAATGTATGAGGCTTATAGCGAGCCGGTACACCATCTGCCGTCTCACCGCATTTTAGCCATCAACCGCGGCGAGAAAAAAGGGGCATTGAAAGTCAAGCTGACAAGCGATGCCGATGCTGATATTCAGCTGATATGCCGCCAAGTGATAAAAAACGATTCCATCGGCAGAGAATTCATAGAAAATGCCGCTGCCGATGCTTATAAACGCTTGATTTTTCCGGCACTAGAACGCGAAATACGCAATCAGCTGACGGAAACAGCTGAATTGCAGGCGATCAAAGTCTTCGGTTCTAACCTAAAACAGCTGCTCTTGCAGCCGCCGCTCGCCGGCCATACCGTCATGGGACTCGACCCCGGCTACCGCACCGGCTGTAAAATGGCTGTCGTTGATGCCACGGGACAAGTGCTGGCACACGGTGTGCTCTACATCACCATGAGCGAAGAGGCAAAACGCCAATCAGAGCAAAAAGTCCTAGACTATATAAATAAGTACAACGTGGATTTAATTTCTATCGGCAATGGCACGGCATCGTACGAAACAGAAGAATTCACAGCCTCATTGATAAAAGAGCATAAGTTAAACGTGCACTACCTGATAACCAACGAAGCCGGAGCTTCTGTCTACTCTGCTTCGCCGCTAGGCATTGAAGAATTTCCCGACTACGATGTAACGATCCGCGGTGCCATATCTATTGCCCGCCGCATTCAAGACCCTTTGGCTGAACTGGTGAAAATAGAACCTAAAGCCATCGGTGTGGGACAGTACCAGCACGATGTCAATCAAAAAGAGCTGGCACAGGCATTAGACGATGTAATAGAATCCGCAGTAAATCACGTAGGCGTGGAACTCAATACCGCTTCAGCTGCACTGTTAAAGCACATTGCCGGCATCAATGCCACTGTCGCCAAAAACATCATCAAATATCGCGAAGCCAACGGCCGCTTTACCAGCCGCCGCCAGCTGCTCAAAGTATCCCGCCTAGGTCCTGCTGCCTATACTCAGTGCGCCGGATTTCTGCGCATAAGCGGCGGAGATATGGCACTTGATAACACGCCTGTCCATCCTGAATCGTATGAACTCGCTCAGAAACTGCTTGCAGAATTCGGACTCTCTGCTAATGATTTAAAAGATAAGCACAAGCTCGATATATTCAGAGCAAAGCTGAAACTCGTCCAGCCTGAAAAACTAGCCCAGAAATTAAATGCCGGACTGCCTACCGTCCGCGATATTCTCGATGCACTTTCCAAGCCCGGCCGCGATCCGCGCTCTGATCTGCCTGCACCGCTTACGCGCCAAAACATCGTCAAATTGGAAGATATAAAAGTAGGCTCTATCATGCGCGGCACTGTACGCAATATCACCGATTTTGGAGCCTTCGTCGATATCGGCATAAAGACAGCCGGATTGATACACATATCAGAACTTAGCAATAAGCGAATAAAACATCCGCTCGATGCTGTATCCGTAGGCGATGTGCTGAACGTCAAAGTCATAAGCGTCGATCCCAAGCGCGGCCGCATAGGACTAAGCCTAAAGCAGGCAGCGCAGTCATAATCAAAAAGATAAAAATATAAAGGAGCTTTCACCATTGTCTTTACTTCAAGAAACAATAGCTAAAATACTGCCGCCCGACACTAGGGCCATTCAATTCGTCCGGACAAAACTAAATAAGACCATGACCAACCCTGACGGATTAGGCGAATTAAAAGAACTGCTGCTGCGCTACGTCGGTATAACCGGTCAGCTGAATCCTGAAATTCCGAAAAAATTCACCATCATCACCTGCGGCGACCACGGCGTAGCTGAAATGAACGTCAGTGCCTATCCTCAGGAAACGACGGCGCATATGACGCGCAATTACCTCGTATCTAAAGGAGCTGTCGCCAATGCCATGTCAAATTTCTGCGGCTCCGATATGATAGTAGTAGATATGGGCATCAAAGCCCCTGTCGAGGATATTCCCGGTTTAATAGACCGCAAAATAGCCCATGGCACGGCTAACTGCACTAAAGGACCGGCAATGACGCGCCAACAGGCCCAAAAAGCTATAGAAACGGGCATCGAGCTGGTCAATGAATACGCCGCCAAAGGCTACCGCTGCTTTCTGCCCGGAGAAATGGGCATAGCTAATACGACTTCCAGTGCCGCCATGGTAGCAGCCTTTTGCAATCTAACACCGGAAAAAGCAACAGGACGCGGCACCAATATATCCGATGAACGCCTAGCCATCAAGATTGAAGTAGTGCGCCGGGCACTAGCTGTAAACAAGCCTGACCCGACAGACGGGCTGGATGTAATGAGCAAGCTAGGCGGCTTTGAACTTGCCGCTATCACCGGCATCATCCTCGGTGCTGCCGCCAATCGCTGCTTTGTAGTCCTCGACGGCTTCAACACCGGTTCAGCAGCACTCGCCGCACAAGCACTCTGCCCGCAGATAACCTCCTACCTCATGGCATCACATCTGGCAGCTGAACCGGCTCATGCCGCTATTTTAGATAAGCTGGGCCTACAGCCTTACATGGATCTTCACTTCCGCCTCGGCGAAGCTACCGGATCCTCCATTGCTGTCAACATCCTCGACTGCGCGGTCAAAGCATATCAGTCAGTCTACCGCGCCGCACTGTCAGACCGCACCAATCTGATAAAACCCAATCTTCCTATTGCTGAACCTGAGCTAGGCACATCTTTCTTTAAAAAAATCCGCCGGCTGCCCCAGCCAGACGAAGAAGCACGCAAAAAATGCCGTTTCCGCATCGACAATCTGACAAAACCAATCTACAGTCTCGGCAGAATTGAAGAAATAGCCGAAGACATCGCAGGCATCACCGGCAACATACGTCCGACATCACTTCGCAAAAAAATAATCATCATGACACCACCGGAAAGCTGCAGCGTTCTTCAGCACTGCCTGACTCAATCCTTTGCCAGACACGCCGGTGCCGGCTATCATTTCACAGCTGCGCCGCAGAATCCTCAAAGCGAAAAAACTCTTTCTTACAGCCTTATGCAGGGCATAAATTACGGTGCTAAGCTAAAGGATATCGACGTGTTAGGCCTCTCCTGCTGTGAATCTCATCCCCGCGAAATCTGCGGTACTCTCGGCATAAATCTCGAACACGAACTCTGCAACAGTGATGGTACGCTGCGATATAAAAAGCAGGAGTTCTTAGCACTGGAGCCTGATCAGCTGCTAAGCCAGATAGCCTTTATGGCGGGAATTGCCATAGGAGCAGCAAGCCGCAGTATTCTCGTCTTATCCGATGACAAAGCTTCAGTCATCGCTTTGAAATATGCTCTTGCCATCGCTCCTGATATCAAGCCTTATTTGATGTTCGTCTGCCCCGATTATTTAGATCTGGACATAACGACTAGCGGCGGCTGCATCTGCGCACTCGGCATGAAGCTGATAGATGCTTCACTTCAGATGATGAAAGATATGCGTACATTTGCCGAAGCCAAAGTAGCTATCGCCAACGACGGTCCCGGTGCCGGTATTCAGGTAGAAAAATAAAATGTTTCACGTGAAACATTTTGCCTTACGCTTTATCCATCTGCTGTGATTTGCAAAATCCACAAAAATATTCTAATATCATTAT
This sequence comes from uncultured Selenomonadaceae bacterium, assembly GCA_958415865.1. Lineage (GTDB taxonomy): Bacteria > Bacillota > Negativicutes > Selenomonadales > Selenomonadaceae > Megamonas. The sequence goes on along the minus strand of CATYZV010000021.1, from coordinate 3,473 downwards.
GTATATACGAATATTAATCTAAATGGGGAATTCTAAATGACACTTCGACATCTCGCCATTTTCATCCGCGTCTGTGAGGAAAACGGCATTACTGCTGCAGCGAAAAAACTGCACATGACTCAGCCCTCAGTGAGTCAGGTCATCCAAGAACTGGAAGCACATTATCAGACACTTTTATTTGAACGGCTGGGCAGACGCATCTTCATCACCGAAGCCGGCCGCCGCCTGCTGCGCTATTCACGCAACCTAATCAATTTAAATATGCAGACCGAACAGGCAATGCGCGCTTTCAATGAAGTCTACCACCTCCGCTTGGGAGCCAGCATCACCATAGGCAGCAATATCTTAATAAATCTGCTAAAGCACGTCAGAGAAAACGATCCCACCAAAGATATTTTCTCTGAAATTCACAATACATCTGAACTAGAAAAAATGCTGCTCAACGATACTCTTGATCTAGCTCTGGCAGAAGGAGAAATACACTCGGAATATCTGATCACCAAGCCCTTCATGCACGATGAATTAGTCTTCATCATCGGCAAATCACATCCGCTAGCCAAGCAGAAAATCACTTTTGAAGATCTCAGCAGCCTGAAATTTTTCATCCGCGAAACCGGCAGCGGCACGCGCGAGCTGTTTGAACAGGTAATGCACCGCCACAACATCCACTATCAGACAGGAGGCATTTACAACAGCGTCGATGCCATCAAAAAAGCCGTCATCTCCGGTCTCGGTGTTTCCGTCATTTCCTCTGAAGCTATTGTCGATGAACTTAAAGAAGGCAAGCTGATAACATTTGATATGCCCGGTCTCGTCTTTAAGCGTCAGTTCAACATAGTCTACCACAAAAATAAATTCATCCCGCCGGAAATGCAGGAGATCATCGACCTTTGCCTCAACCATCCTGAACAGCTGCGCTGAACAAATAATATTTGACAGCTAATTATATCATCGGTTATAATTAGTCCATGATATTAAAAGGGAGTAACTTCCCGGCTGTTGTCAACAACCACTGTAGCGAAAGCTTCTGGCAGCAGCATCGAATCATTATGACATTCGATAAGTGAGACTTTTAATACACGATCTACAGCAGATTTGTGTATTAAAGGTCTTTTTTTATGCAAATCGGCGATATCTAACTACTATATTTACAGCTCAGAAAGGAAGATTCACTCAATGGAAATTTTGTCCACTCAGTTCTTATTCGCCTTAGGCTCCATCATCCTGCTAGACCTCGTGCTCGCCGGAGATAATGCGGTCGTCATCGCCATGGCATCGCGCCGCCTGCCGGAGAAGCTGCGCCGCAAAGCCATATACATCGGTACCGGCGGTGCCGTAGTCATCCGCGCCATCATGACATTAATCGCTACTTACCTCCTGACGATTCCTTTTTTGCAGGCTATCGGCGGCTTGATTCTGCTTCCTATCGCTTTCAATCTATTGAAGCCTGCTAAGAATAACGCGCTGGAAGAAAGCGATAAATTCAAGGCTTCAGATAATTTTTTGACGGCTATAAAGACGATCATCATCGCTGATGCTGCTATGGGCATCGACAATGTCCTCGCCATCGCCGGAGCTGCTCACGGCAATATGCTGCTCGTACTCATCGGTCTCGCCATCAGCATTCCCATCGTCGTATGGGGCAGCCAGATCATCGCCAACCTTATGGACCGCCTGCCGATTCTCGTAACACTCGGCTCAGCTATCCTCGCTTACACCTCAGCTACTATGATTCTTCACGACAAGATAGTCGGCACCTTCCTGACAGACATCACAAGCTACATGAATTACATTCTGCCTGCACTGTTCATCGCCGCTATCATCGTTTACAGCCGCAAAGCAGCTGCCAAATAAATAAATTTCTCAACAAGAAGGAATATGCCTATCCGCAATATAATCGGGATGGGCATATTTTTATTCCTAAAACCATACGCTAAAAGCCTTCATCCAATTTTTTATTGATATAGATATATGAAGATGGTACAATAAATAAGATATAAGTCTTGTGGAGGATATAAATTGGAAAAGTTGATCATACATGGCGGTCATGAGCTGCATGGCCGCGTTAAAATCAGCGGTGCCAAAAATGCGGTACTGCCCATAATAGCTGCTACACTGCTCGCTCAGGATAAACCCTGCCTGCTGGATGAAGTGCCTTACCTCAACGATGTATGCACCATCGCTGAAGTACTGCGCCAGCTCGGAGCAAAAGTCGATTTCAACCGTCAGGAACACACCCTGCTGATAGACAGCACGGTCTTGAAGACAGTGGACGCTCCTTACGACCTCGTGCGCAAAATGAGAGCCTCGTTCGTAATCATGGGGCCGCTTTTGGCACGCTACGGCAAAGCAAAGATTTCTATGCCCGGCGGCTGTGCTATCGGTACCAGACCGATCGACCTGCATCTGAAAGGCTTTGAAGCCCTCGGTGCTGAAATTGAAATCGGACACGGCTTCATCAGTGCTTCCGCTCCGCACGGATTAAAAGGCACCAGCATTTATCTGGATTTTCCCAGCGTCGGTGCTACGGAAAATATCATAATGGCAGCCTGCATGGCTGAAGGCCAGACTATTTTGGAAAACGCAGCCCAAGAACCCGAAATAATTGACCTGGCAAACTTCCTCAACATCATGGGAGCAAAGATCCGCGGTGCCGGCACGAACGTCATCAAAATAACCGGCGTGCCCAAGCTCATAGGCCATAACTACACCATCATTCCCGACCGCATCGAAGCCGGTACTTACATGGTAGCAGTGGCAATGACCGGCGGCGATGTCTACATCGAAAACGCCATCAGCGAACACTTAAAACCTGTCATCGCCAAACTCAGCGAAGCAGGCGTAAAAATCGAAGAAGATATCGACGGCATCCGCGTCAGCTGTCATACTCGCCCCAAGGCAATCGACATCAAGACGCTGCCTTATCCCGGTTTTCCCACCGATATGCAGGCACAGTTCATGGCTATGCTCACCATCGCTGAGGGCACAGGTTTTGTTACCGAAACCGTATTTGAAAACCGCTTCATGCACGTAGACGAATTAAAACGCATGGGAGCCAATATCCGCGTTGACGGACGCACCTCCATCGTCGAAGGCGTGCCCAGCCTCACTGGCTGCCAAGTCAAAGCCACCGACCTGCGCGCAGGCGCGGCAATGGTACTCGCCGGCCTCGTAGCAAAAGGCGAAACCCAGGTATCTTACATCCATCATATCGACCGCGGCTACGACAACCTCGTTGCCAAGCTCTGCGGCCTCGGCGCAGACATCTGCCGCGTCGACAATTAATAAGGTTAATAAAAAATCTCCAATTTTTCTAATTGGAGATTTTTATTAACCTTATTACAATAATTTTTGAATTCATATTTTATATTCATAATTTAAAATATATTTTTTTTATTTTTGTAAAGCCCTACACTTTGTCTGATTCACAGCTTGTCTAGAAATATGTAGTAATAATGATATTTCACTTACAC
>CATYZV010000020.1 GCA_958415865.1 uncultured Selenomonadaceae bacterium | reverse complement strand
GGAAGATATATATGAAAGCCGGTGAAACAACACTGCAAAAACTCCTGAATACCTCGCGTCAATTCATCGTGCCTATCTACCAGCGCAGCTACAGCTGGGAAAAGGAGCAGTACAGTCAGCTTTGGGAGGATGTATTGCAGGCGGGCAGCTTTGATGCGGGGCAGACTCATTTCATAGGCTCTATCGTCTACATTGATGCGGGCACTCCGGCGGGCAGGCCGCAGCAGCTGATGCTCATCGACGGTCAGCAGCGGCTTGCTACTTTATCGCTATTGATATGTGCTTTGCGCCGCTGTTTAGAGCAGCATCGCCTGTCGTCCAAGCTGCTCAAGCCGGCGAAGCTTGGCAATCAATTTCTTTTCAACGCTGATGAAACGGATGAGGACCGCTATAAACTCCTGCTCGGCGAACAGGACAAGAAAACGTATATAAGTTTGCTGAATAAAACAGAGTACACGCTCAGTGAGCCTTCAGCGCGGCTTATGGAATGCTGGCAGTTTTTAAGGCGTAAACTGGCTGAGCATATTGATGAATTAGAACTTATTTACAGGGGCATTCTAAATCTAAGCCTCGTCTCTATATCGCTTGATAAGAATACCGACAATCCGCAGCGCATTTTTGAAAGCATGAACTCTACCGGCAGGGATTTGTCGCAGGCGGATCTATTGCGCAATTTCTTTTTGATGGACCTCGATATTCACGAGCAGAAACGGCTGTATACTACATATTGGCAGCCGATGGAAAAAGCGTTTGGGCAAAAGCTGTATCCAGATAGGTTTGACTATTTTCTGCGGGATTTTTTGACGATTGAGCGCGGCGGCAGGATATGCCGAATCAATGATGTCTATGAAGTATTTAAGCGATTTTACATTGCTGCCGGCCAGACTAAAGAAGCTCTGCTGCAAAAATTATTCATATATGCCCGCTATTATACTTTTATAATGCTGGATAAAGAAGAAGATCGCGAATTAAACGAGCTATGGCGGCAGCTCAATGTTGTGGACAGCGGCGTGAGCATACCTTTTTTGCTTCAGCTGTACCTTGATTACGATAGGGATGTTTTATCAAAAGCCGATTTTATTTCAATGGTGCAGATGACTATAAGTTATTTAATGCGCCGTGCTCTCTGCTATCTGCCTGCAAATGCACTTAACCGCGTATTTGCTTCATTATATATAAAGCTAGATAAGAACAGCTGTGTAAGCAGTCTTGCTAAGTTCTATATTACGATGGGCGACAGCAGTATTTTCCCGACGGATTACCAAGTGCGCGAAAATCTATTGAACCGCGATGTCTATCATTTCCGCCTGCGCAATTACTTATTGCAGTCGCTGGAAAACCATCACCACAAAGAACCGATAGACTTCGATGCGGTAAAGTACAGCGTAGAGCATATAATGCCGCAGAACAGCGAGTTAAACGCCGATTGGCAGGCTATGCTCGGAGCAAATTGGCGGGAAGTGCAAAAACTCTACCTGCACACGCTCGGCAATTTGACACTGACCGGCTACAACAGCGAATTAAGCGATAAATCCTTTGAGCAAAAGCAAAACGGACCGGCGGGCTTTAAGCATAGTCATCTATTGCTCAACCGCTATCCGGCACAGTGCAGCAAATGGGATAAAGAGGAAATAATAAAGCGCACTCATCTATTGACCGATGCAGTATTATCAATCTGGCAGTACCCCGACTGTAAAAAATGAGCCTGTCCTCAATTTGCGAGGCAGGCTCATTTTGGCAAATTACTTTATTAAGTTCAAGTCGTACAGTTCTATCTTATGATTCAGCTTGTCGATGGTATTTTGCAGGGTCTGCATCTGCTCTTGCAGGCGTGCTCGCTGTTCGACGAGGATTTCGCGGCGGGCGGCGGCTGTTCCTTCTTGGTGGTAGAGCTTGATGTATTCTATCAGTGCTTCGATCTGCACTCCGGCACTGCGCATACATTTTATGAATTCTACCCAGCCGCAGGATTCTTTGTCAAAATCCCTGATGCCGTTTGAGCGGCGCGGCACGGGCGGCAGCAGCCCGATTCGTTCGTAGTAGCGCAGTGTGTCGGCGGAAATGCCGTAGGTTTCGCTGACTTCTTTGATGGTCATTTTATCTGTTCCTCTCTTTGCTTGTTCTTATCTTCATATTACCATCTGGAGCAGGCTCTAGGTCAATACACATATTTATGCTTATCTATGTTTTTAAATCATATAATTAATGATGATGAGCTATGCTTGACCGCTATAATTACTGATTTTACGCATAAAAACATCTTGATTTACAAAATCGCTATCCGTGATATAATAACTATTAGTAATCAATGAGCAATCAATCATACGGGAGCGATTTAAATGGCTAATTCAGATGATATTTTTCTCCGAGGAGTCAGTGAGCTTAATAGGATAAATAATATAGATACTACGAGCTATTTTCATCAGATAGGGCGCAAGACGAATATTCTATTGCAGGTGGGGCAGCTGCTGATGGAAAATGCTGCTGACACGAATAGGATAGTGCGGACGATGCGCCGCATAGGCATTTATCTCGGAATACCGGAGGACAAGATCCATATTCATATAACTTTCACTACGCTGATGATAAATATCTCCGATGAAGACGGCGATAAATCCATTACGAAGTTTCAAAAGTGCTATAAGCACGCCATTGATATGACGGTCATTTCTGCCATCAGCAAACTGTCTTGGCGCATTCTGGAGGAAAAATATTCTCTGGAGCAGATCGAGCAGCATTTGAATTTCATCGCTCTGCGCCAGCGGTTTTACAAACTGCCGGTGGTCGTGTTCGGTGCGGGAGTTGCCTGCGGCGGCTTTAATCTATTGTTTGGCTGCGATGCTCCTGCTTTTGTCTACACGGCAGTCTGCGCTATGATAGGTTTTCTCGTGCGCGTCAAGTGCAATCGTCTGGATTTCAACACTTACGCATCTATAGGTATTTCTGCTTTCTGTGCTTCGTTTCTTGCCTATCTGGCACATTTTCTGCCGACCTCTACGCCGTGGCATCCTGTCATAGCCTGCACCTTGTTCATCGTGCCGGGCATTCCGCTGATAAATGCCGTCGACGACCTATTGGACAATTTTATCGTCTCCGGCATTACGCGCGGCATGAACAGCCTGCTGATGGTGTGCAGCATGACTTTTGGCATAGTCTTTGCCATAAAGCTCTGCGACTTTACGGATTTCACTTCCGTCGTCATCTCACCGAATTCCTACATCATCTGCGCCATCGGTGCGGCAGTTGCCGCCATAGGCTTTTCCACCATCTTCAACACGCCGCCGCGCCTGCTCTGGTTCGTCGCCTTGGGAGCCGTCATCACCGTCGGCATACGCAATTTTCTTCAATTAGAATGTTCCTTCAATCAAGCGACTGCCTCGCTGATCGGCGCGATCACCGTCAGCCTGATATCGCTGAAGGTCGTGCACATCGTTCACACGCCCAATCTGGTGCTGACGATTCCGTCCGTCATTCCGCTGATACCGGGCGTACTGATATACCGCTGCCTATTTGGTGTCATCAATATAGATTCGCTGTCTGATGCCGCTTCACATCAATTTCTGATAGACGGCGTTAATGCTCTGCTTACCGTCATGGCTATAGCTGTAGGCGCGGCTATTCCGAATATCTTTTTGCGCAAATACATCAATCAGGACAAGGAAAAACGCCTTTACGAAATCATCCGCCGCCAAGCGGCAAGGCCATAAAAATTTTGCACATACCTTTCTGCCAGTGTATAATATAAGTCATCTATGATACGAATCCTCTTAGATATTTTATATTTATGCTGAACAGAAAGGTTTTATTTATGCGTGAAAATACAGCTTCGCCGGCAGTCGTTTCCATGGCAGCTGATGAAAATTATATTGAACTGACGAAAAAAGTCCATTTGATACTGCACGTAGGGCGGCTCTTGATGGAAAACTCCGCCGACACTACCCGCATAGTCCGGCTGATGAAGCGCACTGCTGCTTTTGTCGGACTGTTCGGCGAGCAGGTGCAGATACACGTTACATACACCACGCTGATGATAAGCATTGGTGTCGGCAATTACTATATGACGAAACTGCAAAAATGCACTCAGCACAGTGTCGATATGCACATCATCTCGCAGGTCAGCGCATTGACTTGGACAGCCATCGAAAAGGACTACACCATCGAGCAGATGGAGAAAAAGCTATGCAGCCTTGAAAAGAAAAAGACGAAATACACTTCTTTCATAATCAACCTCGGCGCGGCTCTCGCCTGTGGCGGCGTGGGCAAGATGTTCGGCTGTGATGTGCCGGCGGCTCTGTACACGGCATTGGCGGCTTTCATCGGCTTTTACGTCCGCAGTCAATGCGTAAAAATCCAGATAAATGCCTACATGGCTATAGCCATCGCTTCCTTCGTTGCTACGACCATCGCTTATCTTACTCATTTCTTGCCGTTTTCAACCACTCCGTGGTATCCGATGCTCGCCTGCACCATCTTCATCGTGCCGGGCATTCCGCTGATAAACGCCGTTGAAGATATGATGGACAATTTCATCACCGCCGGCATGACACGTGCCATGAACACGCTGCTGATGGTCGGGAGCATGACCTTCGGCATCATATTTTCCATAAAGCTGTTTCAGGTGGCGGATTTTACGATTCTCGCCGCCGCGGCGCATCAGCCTTACATCGTCTACGTCATATCGGCCTGCATAGCGGCCGCCGGCTTTTCTACCATGTTCGACGTGCCGCCGCGCCTGCTCTGGGTCGTCGGCATCGGCGGCATAATCTCTGTCTGCACGCGCAATCTCGCTATAGATTTCCTCGGCGTAGGCCAGCCTATAGGCACCCTGTTCGGCGCGATGGCTGTCAGCATAATTTCGCTGAAGGCTATCCACTGGTTTCACGTGCCGACCCATGTACTGAGCATACCGTCCGTCATTCCGCTGATGCCGGGCATCTATATGTATCGGCTGCTGTTTAATATAATCGACGTGGACGCGCTCAATCCCGAAAATTTTCTTGAGGCGTTCCAGAGCGGTGTCAATGCCACGCTCGTGATTTTGGCTATAGCCGTCGGAGTGGCAGTGCCCAATATATTCGCCCGCAAGTACTTAAACGCGGCTGACAGCAGGCGGCTCAGCCACGCACTGGCTGCCCGCAAGTATCGCCGCCGCAAAAAAAGCAGCCATAGCAAATCGGCTGATAAAACGAAAAATAAATAAAGAGGGTAATCTATTATGGAAAAACTTATCGGCACAAAAAATCCTAAGCTCTTCATCCACTTCGGTGATATCACTCGCCTCGACTGCGACTGCATCGTCAATGCTGCCAACAGCTCACTGTTGGGCGGAGGCGGCGTGGACGGAGCGATTCACAGCGCGGCAGGACTGGAGCTTCTCGCTGAATGCCGCACACTGCACGGCTGTCAGACGGGCGAGGCAAAAATAACCCGCGGCTACAAGCTGCCGGCAAAGTACGTCATCCATACAGTAGGTCCCATCTACAGCGGCAAGGCCTCAGATGCAGTCAACCTCGCTGACTGCTATAGAAATTCGCTGAATCTCGCTGTGCAGCACAATATCCGCTCCATCGCATTTCCTGCCATCTCAACCGGCGTATACCACTACCCGCTCGCCGATGCCTCTAAAATAGTCGCTGCCGCCGTCAGCAAATGGCTTACCGACAACCCCGATTACGATATCAAAATCATATTCTCCTGCTTCAATAAAGCGACTTACGAAACCTACCGCTCTCTACTGCTCAAATAAAACTATTCACTAACCACTACCCACTGATCACTAACCACTATTAACTATCCCCTATTCACTAATAAACTGCTCCGGTATATAGGATAAAAGGCGGCTCTTCTTGTTCGATGAGCTTATGAACAAATCCTTTTTCGCTCTGGTCAAGGCGACGTAAAACAGGCGTTTTTCTTCTTCGCTGACAGTATTGCCTGCCATGGAGCGTGCCGGAGGGAATACCCCTTCATTCATGCCGGCTAAAAATTCGTATTTGAATTCCAGCCCCTTTGCCTGATGGATGGTCAAAAGCGGTATTTTCTGCCGGTCTTTCTTCGTAACTGCCGCATCGAGGCCGCTCGAGGAAAGTGCGGCGTATTGAAGCAGTTCAGCTGCACCAAGAGGACCTTTTACGGTGTTCAGTTCTTCGCGCGCTATGCAGTACAATGTCCGAAGATGTTCGATGCGCAGTGCGCCTTCTTTCGTATCAGAGCGGTATATTTTTTTTAGCTGAAATAATTGCACTATAGCGGCTATCAAGTCTTTCAAATCCGTTTTATCCGTCAATTCTTTTTTCAGCTGCTGAAAAATCTGCCGCAGTGGTTCAAATCTCGCCTGCTGTTTGGCGATTAATTCGCTTCTTTTGTTGGACGTGGGAATTACTTTTCTATCTACTGCAATACTCAGAAATTCCGCTGTAGCTTTGACGTCATCGAGTGAATTGTGGCTCGACTTAGTATTCAGCTTAAAGTATTCACTTAGATAAGACAATTTGTGATTTGCCAAATTGGGATAAAAGCGGCGTGCCAAGTCAAGCGTGTCGAAATTATTTCCTGCAAAGTCAATAGCGGCAAGCCCGCGCCGCTGTAGATTGCAATTCAGCATTTCTAAATCGTAGCCGCGTATGTTGTGCCCGACGAGGACGGCATTTTTTATGAAGCGGCAGAACTCTGCCAGCACTATTTGCGGCTGCCTGCCGTGAGCTTTAAGAAATTCATCGGAGATGTGGTGGACTTTTTCCGAATCGCCCACGCTCTTTTCCGACTGCACGTACTCATCAAATTCAGCTATGATTTTGCCGCGGTGCAGGCGCAGGGCCGACAGCTGGACGATGTTATCGCAAAATACATCCGTGCCCGTTCCCTCGATATCGAAGACGACGATATCACCTGCCGTATAAGCGTGGATCAGCTTTTCAAACGGGTCGCAGCTATTGCCGCCGCTGTAGAGAAAATCCGACACCTTGATGCCGCAGGCTAGGTATTCGCCCTGCCGTATATTGTCGATGGTCTTTGCGCCGATGTTGGGCACGATGTTTTCCGCCACGCGCTTTAAGCTCAGATAATCGCTGCTGTTCAACAGGAATTTAATGACCGCCAGCACGTCTTTAATCTCCTTGCGGCGGAAGAATTTTATGCTGTCTATCTTGATAAATTCCACGGCTGTATCAGCTTGGCTGCTGAGCTTTTCCAGCTCCTGCCCCAAGCCTTGGATGTAATTGTTCGTGCGCACCAAGACAGCTATTTCAGACAGATTTTCCGCCAAGGGTGCTATGCGCTGTATCTGAGAGAATATCCAGCGCGCTTCTTCGCGGACGGAGGTGAAATGGCGCAGGTGAATCTTACTGCCGCGCTCGCTGCTCTTGGCTATCATATTCATGATATAAGGCCGCTTTGCCTCATCGGGAAACAGATTGCCCAGTACGCTGTGCGATGCTTCCAGCAATAGGCGCGTCGAACGGTAATTTTCTGTAAAGTGGATTATGCGCGGATTATATTTTTCCGTGAAATCGCGCAGCACGTATTCAGGGTTGGAGCCGCGCCACTCGTAAATAGTCTGAAACACATCGCCGCACATCATGATATTGCGCCCCTCAAACAGCGGCGAGAGCATCCTGTATTCAAATTCGCTCGTGTCCTGCATCTCATCTATCATTATGTATCTGTACTGATTGCGCCAGAAATCGCGCACCGCTTCATCGCGGAAAAGCCTGTATGCCCCGGCTATAAGGTCTTTAAAATCCAGCCCGTGCATCTGTTGCAGCTCATTTTCATATTTTATTATCAATTCTATGCCGCCCTGATAGAAAAAGCAGTGCAGCTCATCCTCGTGAGCAAAGGTCTTATTGAACTTCACATGCCTTTCATATAGATGCTGAAAATCGTCCGCTGTGCTGCTGCTGTAGAGACCGGCGAGGCACCGCTCCTGCTTTAAGCGTTCCACGCAGTTGACGACAGCGCGCAGCCCCATGTACCTGATCTTAGGAAAATCAGCCAGCAGATCGCCGAGCAGCTCCTGCTGATCCTCCTCATCGAAAATCGTGTACTCTTGAAACAGCCCGCTGCCGCGCTTTGCTTCGGCATTGATGACGGAATAGGCAAAGCCGTGAATCGTGCGAATGGTCATCTGCTGCGCAGCCTCAAAGCCCGCCTGGTCCTCGATGCGCCGGCGCAGCTCGCGGCACGCCTTATTTGTAAAAGTCAGGCAGAGAATCTGCGCCGCGGCGGCTTTATGCTGTTTTATTATATTGACAGCGCGCTGCGATAGGACATTCGTCTTGCCCGTGCCCGCTCCTGCACTCAGTAAAATATTGCGCTGTAGTTCCTCCACTGCCTGTCTTTGAGGCTCATTCATCTGCTTCACTCCCTGCTATTATTTCTCGTATGTCATTGTATATAGATACTGCGTTTTTTGCAAATTATTTTGGTACATACCATTATTATTTATCAAGTTCATTAACTTGCATTTATCACTTTTTTTCCTTATTATTATTGAAGAAAGAATTTGACTTAGGAGGTTATATCATAAAGAAAAAATATTACGCGGTAAAAAAAGGCTATAAGACAGGCATTTTTGACAGCTGGGCGCAGTGTCAGGCACAGACTCACGGTTATAAGGGAGCCTTGTTTAAATCGTTCGGCACAAGGGCTGAAGCCGAGTCGTATTTAAACGATGCGCCGGCAGCATCTGTGCCCGAAGTGCGGGATGATCGTTATTACATCTACGTCGACGGCTCGTACGCCAATGGGATTTACGGCTGGGGCATGGCTGTTTACCATCATGGAAAGCTTGCAGCTACATTCTGCGGCAAGGGCAAATCAGACGATGCTGCGCAGCTGCACAATGTCGCCGGCGAGATAGAGGCGGCAATGCAGGCGGCGCGCTGGGCGGAGGCAAACGGCGAGGATATCGTCATATGCCATGATTACATCGGCTTGTCGGAATGGGCTTTGAACCGCTGGAAGACGAATAGAGCATTGACGCGCAGATACGCTGAATTCATGCAGCCGTATTTAAAACAGATCACATTTAAAAAAGTTTCCGGCCACACAGGCGTAGCAGGAAATGAACTGGCCGACAGACTGGCAAAGAAGGGAGCAGGGTTAATTTAAATGACAGATTTAAAACACGATGACAATATATTGACGCTGGGCATCGAATCCAGCTGCGACGAAACCTCGGTCGCCATCTTGCGCGGGCCGCGGGAAATCCTCGCCAACGTTATTTCCACGCAGATACCCGTACATCAGAAATTCGGGGGCGTAGTGCCGGAAATTGCCTCGCGCAAGCACATAATAAACATCCTGCCGGTGCTCGATGAAGCACTGCACAAAGCAGGAGTGAAGCTCAGTGAAATCGACCAGATAGCCGTCGCCTACGGACCCGGTCTTGTCGGTGCGCTCTTAGTAGGCGTATCAGCGGCAAAAGCACTAGCCTTTGCCCTCGGCAAGCCCCTGATACCGGTGAACCATTTAGAAGGCCATATATTCGCCAACTTCCTCTCGCACAGCGAATTGCAGCCGCCTTTCATGGCACTCGTCGTATCCGGCGGCCATACCTCACTCGTGCACGTAAAAGACTACAATCACTTCAAGCTAATGGGACAGACGCGCGACGACGCTGCCGGCGAAGCCTTCGACAAAGTAGCGCGTGTAATGGGACTGCCTTACCCCGGCGGCCCGCAGATAGACAAGCTCGCCAAAGAAGGCAATCCAGACGCTATCGACTTCCCTATGGCACTCAATGAAAAGGGCAATTACGAATTCAGCTTCAGCGGGCTGAAATCGGCAGTGCTCAACTATCTAAACAGCATGAAATGCAAAAAGATAGAAATCAATAAAGCCGATGTGGCGGCTTCTTTCCAAAAATCCGTAGTAAACATTCTCGTCCATAAAGCCGTAGAAGCAGCAAAGCAGACAGGCATGACTAAGCTCGTATTGGCAGGCGGCGTAGCAGCTAACAGCTCACTGGAAAGCCACCTGCGCACAGCAGCTGAGGAAAGCGGCTTGGATTTCTACTACCCCAGCAAAATACTCTGCACAGATAATGCCGCTATGATAGCCTGCCGCGGCTATTATCAAGCGAAGACGGGCAGATTTGCCGACAGCAATCTAAATGCCGTTCCGTATCTGGAGCTTTCCGACGTAGAATGATTAGTGGTGATTTCCTCTAATGCAGAAAATAGCAGAGGTCTATATAAATATCCCCGTCAAGAGCATTGCTCAGGCGTATTCCTACATCGTGCCGGAAGAGTTTGACTTTCTACAGCCGGGCTGCCGCGTAGTCGTGCCGTTCGGCGGCAGGCTGATAGAGGGCTTTGCCGTGCGGGTATGCGATGAGGCGGATGCGGCTTTGGACGATAATATAGTATTAAAGCCGATTCACGATATTATCGACACTGAGCCGTGGTTTACGAAAGGTATGTATGAGACAGCGAAGTGGATGGCTGATTTTTACCTCTGTTCACTGGGAGAAACGATGCGTTTGTTCATCCCCGGCAAGAGCAGTGTAAAGATACAGCCTGTATTTAATGCTTCGGCAATGAAGGACGATGAAAAAAGCAGCTTATTGGCAAAATTGGGCAGCGCGGAAAATAAGCTCTACGATTTTTTAAAGGAATGCCGTGATGTGGATTTATTGAGCCTGCGCCATGCTTTTGGCAATAGCGGCGAGTTCATGCCGTCCTTGGAAAAACTGCTCCATTATAATTTGATCAAACGCTCGTATTCGTACAAGGATCAGAGCAAGAAAGTCTATGTTAATTATGCCGTTTTAAATGTAGAAATAGACGAAATCATTTTAGGTGAATTAAAGCGCAAAAAAGCTCAGGCGAGAGCAGTGCTGCTGCTGAAAGAGCAATTCGGCGGCGAAGCTAGTTTTAAGCAGCTGGCGCAGCAGAAGGTATCGTCAGCAGTATTGAAAGCTCTGGCACAGCAGGGCTATGTACGAATCGAACCGCGCCGCGTCATGCGCGACAGCTATGCGCAAATGGACAGCACAGCGGCTAAAGAGCGGCAGCTGACGCAGGAACAGCAGGCGGCTCTTGATACGATTGAAAAGAGCTGTGCGGCGGGCAGAAATAAATTTTTGCTGTTCGGCGTTACGGGCAGCGGCAAGACCCAAGTCTACATTGAAATGACGCGCAAAGTCCGCCGCGAAGGCAGGCAGGCCTTGATACTCGTGCCGGAAATCGTGCTGACAAGCCAGCTCGTCATGTCGTTCAAGCAGTATTTCGGCGATGATGTGGCAGTAATTCACAGCCGCTTGTCGCTGGGCGAGCGCGGCGATACCTTTTCCCGCATAAGGCAAAAGCGCGTCGGCGTTATCATAGGGGCGCGCTCGGCGATTTTTGCCCCGTTTGAAGACCTCGGGCTTATCGTGATGGACGAAGAACACGACCCGTCGTACAAGCAGGACGAATCGCCGCGCTACCACAGCCACGATATCGTGGAGAAGATGGCGGATATCTACAAGGCAGTGCTGCTGATGGGCAGTGCTACGCCTTCTATGGAAAGCTATTACAGGGCACAGCAGGGGCAGTTTACGCTTCTGACGATGATGCGGCGCGTGGACGATATACCTTTGCCGCAGATCGAAGGCGTGGATATGCGCGAAGAGCTGCGCCGCGGCAATCGCAAGATCATCTCGTATAAATTAAAAGAATTGATCGAAACGACGCTCGCCAAAAAGCAGCAGCTGATCATCATGCTGAACCGCCGCGGCTTTGCGACCTTCGTCATGTGCCGCAGCTGCGGGCACGTCATCAAATGCCCTCAGTGCGGCATCCCGATGGTCTACCATAGGCGCGGCATCCTTCAGTGCCACCACTGCGATATAACTGCTCCCGTGCCCGATGTCTGCCCCAAATGCGAAAGCCGCTTCATCAAGTTCTTCGGCACAGGCACGGAAAAATTGGAAGAAGAACTGACACAGCAGTTTCCGCAGGCGCGAATAATCCGCCTCGACAGAGATACGACCGGCAGAAAGTTCGCCCATCAGAATATCTTAAAACAGTTTCGCGACGGCAATTACGATATACTGCTGGGCACGCAGATGGTCGCCAAAGGGCACGATATACCGAATGTAACGGGAGTAGGCATAATCAGCGCGGATTCTAGCTTGAACCTGCCGGACTTCCGCGCACCGGAACGCTGCTTCGGGCTTATAACGCAGACGGCAGGCAGAGCAGGGCGAGGCCATGAAAAAGGGCACGTCGTCGTGCAAACGTACAGTCCCGATCACTACGCCGTGCAGTGCGGCATCGCGCAGGATTACCCCGGCTTTTACGAACAGGAAATAGCCGTGCGCCACGCCATGTATTTTCCGCCGTTTTGCTATCTGGTGAAATTAATTGTGCAGAATACAGTGGAACAAGCCTCCATGCAAAAAGCTGAGCAGCTGAAAAACTCTTTCAAAAAGTATTTTAACGGCAATGAAAAGATTTCCGTAATGGGACCTGCTCCGGCGATAATAGCCAAATTCAACGGCGTGTACAGGTTTAACTTGCTGATAAAGACGAATGACTTAGCAGAAGTCCGCCGCTTTCTGCGTCGAGAATCTGTAGATATTGATACGGATATCGCAATAGATGTAAATCCTATAAATACGAATTGAATACGAAATAAAGAAGGCACTGCCGGACAAACGAGCTTGTTTGAACGGCAGTGCCTTCTTTAATCTTGAATTGATAAATTAATCCTTCCACCAGAAAATGCCGTCTTTATCGGGCATGGTGTCAGCTTTAAAGACAGGGTTTTTAACACCTGCATTCTTTTGAGCAATATAGTCTTTGAGCGCGATAAAAGCGTATTTGCCGAGGAATAGAATCGAGATGACGTTGGTGATAGCCATGAACGCCATGAAGAGGTCGGCGAGGTTCCAGACCAGAGTCAGTTCAGCTACAGAGCCGAAGAATACCATGAGAGCGAGCAGGATGCGGAAGATGTTCAGATACAGCTTGTTGTCGGTGAGATGCTGAATGTTGATTTCACCGTAGTAATAGTTGCCGATGATGGAGCTGAAGGCAAATAGTATTATGAGCACTGCCACGCCGATGACGGCTGCCTGGCCGAAGTACAGGGACAAGTCGTACTGAATGAGCTGGATGCCCGTCAGACCGATGGAATGGTATTCACCGCTGAGCAGGACGATCAGAGCGGAAGCAGAGCAGATGAACAGCGTGTCCAAGAATACGCCGAATGCCTGCACCAGCCCCTGCTGTACGGGATGAGAAACGTCAGCGGTAGCGGCGGCATTAGGCACAGAACCCATGCCGGCTTCATTGGAGAAGAGGCCGCGCTTGATGCCGGTCATCACAGCTGCGGCAAAACCGCCGCCGAGCATGGAATCAGCAGTGAAAGCATTGGAGACGATGAGAGCGATTACGCCGGGCAGCTCCGCTATATTGTAGAGCGTGATGCCGACAGCTATGAGCAGATAGAGGCCAGCCATGATAGGGACCATGAATTCTGCCACTTTTGCGATGCGCTGCAGGCCGCCGAATACGATGATGGCGGATAAAGCAGCGATGACGATGCCGACTATATCAGCATCAAAGCCAAAGGCAGTCTGAACGGACAGCGACAGAGTATTCGCCTGAACAGAGTTGAAGACAAGCCCGTAAGTTATGCTGATCAAGATAGCGAAGAACACCGCCACTTTGGGGCAGTGAAGCGCGTTGCTGATGTAGTACGCCGGGCCGCCGAGAAAGCCCTTGCCGTCAGTGCGCGGCACTTTGTAGATCTGAGCCAGCGTACTTTCGACAAAACCGGTAGCCGAACCCAAAATAGCGATTATCCACATCCAGAAAATAGCACCGGGACCGCCCGTTACAACAGCAATAGCAATGCCCGCAATATTGCCCACGCCGACACGCGAAGCCGTGCTGACACAGAACGCCTGAAACGAAGAAATCTGATTTTCAGCCGTCTTGCTGCCCGCACTGCCGATGATCAGACGCACCATTTCCCGCACAAAACGCAGCTGAACAAAACCGGAGCGCAGAGTAAAGTAAATACCCGCACCGATCAGCAGCACGATGAGGACGTAACTCCAGAGTATATCGTTGACATAACCTACAATAGAACCCAATAAATCCATAAACAACACCTCTTTATAAAGTAATGCAATAAGAAAAAATGATTAACGTGTTTATTATACTATGATTTTGAAGCTGAATACAATGCAGCGGCAGGAATTTAT
>CATYZV010000019.1 GCA_958415865.1 uncultured Selenomonadaceae bacterium | reverse complement strand
GGATGTTATCATGGAAGATACAAAAGCAACTGTTAATTCACTCGGCACAATTCAAATTGCCAACGAAGTAGTCAGCATCATCGCAGGTTTGGCTGCAACTGAAGTAGACGGTGTAGCAGGCATGAGCGGCGGTATCGCAGGCGGCATCGCTGAAATGCTCGGCCGCAAGAATTTCGCTAAAGGCGTTAAAGTCGAAGTCGGCGAAAAAGAAGCTGCTGTAGATCTTTACATCGTAGCTAGATACGGCGCACGCATTCCGGACATCGCTCTCAACGTACAGGAAAATGTTAAGCATGCGATCGAAAGCATGACCGGTCTCAATGCAGTAGAAGTAAATGTGCACATCCAGGGTGTCAGCTTTCCGGAAGACGTTAAGGATGAAGAAGAAGTCCGCGTTCGCTAAGCTTTTCGCCCCTAAGGAAGAAAGAGGTTTAGTATGAACGTCATAGATCGTATCATCCTGTTCTTTTATTCACTGGCTTTCGGTGCTGTTTCTCTGCTCGTCATCGCTCTGTACGCCAGAGTGTTTCCCGATGTGCAGGTATGGAACGAATTTCTGTACCTCTGCAGCAGGTATGAAACACCGGCAATAGCCGTGCTGGTGCTCATTTTGAGCCTGCGCCTGCTGATCGCCAGCTTCTCATCTTCGAGCAGCAGCGTATCAGCAAACGAAGCTGTGATCGTGCAGGGAAAAATGGGAGATATAAAAATCTCTGTGGCTGCTTTAAAGAATATGGCGGATAGGATTGCCCGTTCTACTAATGGTGTCAGAGATGTTAAGATCAGGTTCCGCATGGTGAAAGAAAAGGCTGACAAGGGCAGGGCACTGGTGCCTTCGTTCAAGCTCCGCCTAGTCATCGGCGAGAACTGCGATATAGTGTCTATAAGCGACAGCATCAAGTATCAGCTCAAGCATCAGCTGAACGATTATATCGGCATAGACAATGCCAAGATAGAAATCGCTGTGGGCAGCATCTCCGACAGGCCTGCTGCTAGGAAAAGACGAGTGGTTTAACTGCTGATGAGGTGGCACAATGAAAGAAGAGCTTGTTAGGTTTATCAAATATCAGTTCAGCGAGCATTGTGGGAGAACCGTCGGCTTGATTTTGGGCTTTATAGCTGCTCTGTCAATCCTGCTGTTTGGATTTTTCACGACGCTGTTCGTCGTAATCTGTATGTGTATCGGCCTGTACATAGGCAATAAGATCGACAACAGCGATGAGATCTCCGATGAATTTCTCTACAGGATAGAGCGGTTTTTGCCACCGTTTTCCCGCCGCTGGTAAAAGGGGTTTTGTTTTTTTATGAGTCGCAGACAAGCGAGAGAAGCAGCTCTGCAGTCGTTGTTTCAGCTTGATTTCAATGACAATGGTGCAGACAGGGCATTGGACAGTGCTCTGCAGAATGTGCGTATTGCGCCGATTGACCGCGATTATGCACAGCTGCTGGTAAGCGGAACGAGAGACAATCTTGCAGCTATTGATGAAGTCATCAAGGGAAGGCTCAAGGATTGGAAGCTCGAACGCATGTCAGGTATTGATAGAAATATTGTCCGCCTTGCCGTTTTTGAAATGGAATTCATGGCGGATAAGTTAGTGCCTAATATCGCAATTAATGAAGCTGTTGAATTGGCAAAGAAATACGGTACAGATGATTCTGCCCGTTTCGTTAATGGTATTTTGGGCTCAATGATTAAATGACAATATTTATTTGCCAGGCTGATTTACGGCCTGGCGTTTTTATTTACAAGGACAAATTATGTCTAATAAAATTTACACTGTAAGCCAGATAAACAGATATATCAAACAGCGTTTTGACAGCGATGTCATAATGGGCGATATAATGATTAAAGGCGAAATTTCCAATTTTAAGCTTCATTCATCGGGGCACTGCTATTTTTCCCTGAAAGACGGCTCGTCCAGCATCCGTTGCGTGGCTTTCCGTTCCAATGCTATGCGCTTTCGCTTTGCACCGCAGAACGGCATGAAGGTTACGGCGGGAGGATATATATCGGTCTACGAACGAGACGGCGCGTATCAGATGTACGTTAGAGAGCTGATGCCGGAGGGTATCGGTGAAATGGCGGTGGCGTTGGAGCAGCTAAAGCAGAAATTATCTGCCGAGGGGCTGTTTGCCGGCGAGCACAAGCGGGCACTGCCGTTTTATCCGCAGGTCATAGGCGTAGTTACTTCGCGCACGGGAGCGGTCATCCGCGATATCTGCCATGTGGCGGCGCGGCGCAATCCGGCGGTCAAGATAGTGCTGTATTCGGCATTGGTGCAGGGAGAGAATGCGGCGGCGGACATCGCAGCGGGCATTGAATTTTTCAATAAGAAATATCCCGTCGATATTTTGATAGTAGGGCGCGGTGGCGGCTCTATGGAAGACCTTTGGGCTTTCAATGAGGAACAGACGGTGCGCGCTGTATTCAATTCCAAAATACCGGTCATTTCGGCGGTAGGCCATGAAACGGATTACACATTGTGCGATCTGGCGGCAGATGTCAGAGCGGCAACACCGTCGCAGGCGGCAGAACTCGCCGTGCCGGAGCGCGAGGCCTTGTTGTCGTACATCGCAGGGCTTGTTCAGGAACTGCGCGAACGTACTTTGATTCAGCTTCAGCACAAGAAAAATAAATTGGCTATGCTGCTGCAGGGCAGTGCTTTAGCCCATGGCATAAGGCTGCTCGAAGCACGCCGGCAGAGGCTCGATGAACTGACAGAACGTCTGCACAGAGCTGCGCAGAAGGCTGTAGAGGATAAGCATCACAGAGCGGAAATACTGACGGAAAAATTAAATGCCTTAAGCCCTATGAAGGTATTGCAGCGCGGCTACAGCATCACGAAAAAGCAGGACAGCTATATCAAGCGTTCGGCGCAGCTAAAGCCGGAGGATATAGTGGAAATAGTCTTTCAGGACGGCAGTGTTTTTGCCAAGGTCATCGACCGAAAAGAGATGAAAAAGGCATCAGATAAAGAAAAACGAATGGATATCAAGACAAATAAGCAGGATAAATAAGACGAGACGGTGAATTTAAATGGGTAGAAAAAAACAGACTTTTGAAAACGCTATGGAATCGCTGGAATCCATTGTCAAGGAGCTGGAAACGACAGATATTCCTTTGAATGAACTAATCGATAAGTACAATGAAGGCATGAAGTTATCGTCCTTCTGCCTGTCTGAGCTGAATAAAGCTGAGCAGGCTGTAAATACGGAAGTAAAGGTCAGCCGGGATGACAATAGTGTCAGCGAAGTAAAATTGAAATTAGAGGATGATGATTGATGAGCAGTTTGATGAAAGAGTATATGCAGCAAAAAGGCAGACTTATCAATGAGGAACTCGCTGCTATTTACAAAGAAGACACGGCACTCAATGCAACTTTGGCTAAGTCCATGAATTACAGCCTGATGGCAGGTGGCAAGCGTCTGCGCCCTATTCTTCTGATGGCGGCGGCGGATGCAGTCGGTGCTCAAGGTGAAAAATTCGTCCACTTGGCAGCATCGATTGAGATGATACATACGTATTCTTTGATTCACGATGATTTGCCGGCGATGGACAATGACGATTACCGCCGCGGCAAGCTGACGAATCACAAGGTATTCGGCGACGGCGTAGCCGTGCTGGCAGGCGATGCTCTGCTGACGATGGCTTTTGAAGTCATCGCCGGAGCAAAAGGCATTTCTGCTGACAAAAAACTCAAGATAGTATGGGAAATGAGCCACGCGGCAGGACCGGAAGGCATGGTAGGCGGCCAGGTCATAGATTTGGAATCGGAAGGAAAGCATATCGACATGGCTACGCTGAAGCAGATGCACGCTGCCAAGACGGGTGCTTTATTCTGCGCGGCAATCCGCTCCGGTGCAATTCTCGGAGGAGCCGGTGAAGCTCAGCTGGACGCATTGACGGAGTACGCTCGCCAATTCGGGCTGGCCTTCCAGATAACGGACGATATTCTCGATGTAACGGGCGATGAAGCCTCTATCGGCAAGCCTGTCGGCAGCGATGAAAAGAATCACAAATCGACTTATGTAACGCTCGGCTCGCTGGAATCTGCCAGACAGCTGGCACGCCAAGCAGTCGATGCGGCAAAAGAAGCACTGAAGGACTTCGGCGGCGAAGCCGATTTCCTGCGCGAATTAGTGGAATACCTCATAAGCAGAAAAAAATGAGGATTTAGCATATAAGAAAGTGGGTTGTATATGGGTATTTTGGAGGGAATAAGCTCCCCTGCTGATCTCAAGTATCTGTCTGAGGAACAGCTGGAGATGGCTGCCGCTGAAATCCGCAGCACCATAATCAATACGGTATCAAAGACCGGCGGGCACTTGGCACCCTGCCTCGGCACGGTGGAATTGACGCTCGCCCTGCACAAAGTCTTTTCCTGCCCGCGCGACAAGATCGTCTGGGATGTAGGGCATCAATCATATACACATAAGATTTTGACGGGCAGGCTGAAAAAATTTTCTACACTGCGCCAAAAGGGCGGCATAACGGGCTTCCCCAACCGCTTTGAGAGTGAATACGATGCTTTCGGCGCGGGCCATGCCAGCACTTCAGTATCGGCGGCACTGGGCATGGCGGTGGCACGCGATCTGAATAGGGATGATTACAATGTCATCGCAGTCATCGGAGACGGTGCCCTGACGGGCGGCGAAGCATTTGAAGGGCTTAACAATGCAGGCATTTCTAAACGAAAATTGATCGTGATTTTAAATGACAACGAGATGTCTATCGCGCCGAATGTCGGAGCGTTGTCAGAATATCTTTCTATGATTCGCATCGACGAGAAGTACAAGCGTGCGAAAAAGGATTTAAAAAAACTGCTCGGCACGATTCCGGGCATCGGCGATTCGGTCGTCAAGACGGCAAATTATTTTAAAGACAGCGTGCGCAATGCCATAGTGCCCGGCTCGTTGTTTGAAGCGATGGGCTTTAGCTATCTCGGACCGCTCGACGGGCACGATATCGGCGGGCTGGTCAACGTGCTGGAAAAAGTGAAGCTGAACATGGATGAGCCGGTGCTGATCCACGTGCAGACGAAAAAGGGGCGCGGCTATCCTCCTGCTGAAAGAGACCCGGCGAAGTTTCACGGCATCGGCAGATTCAACGTGCTCGACGGCAAGCCGATAGCTTCGGTCAGCACAGTGCCGACTTACACGGCTGTATTCAGCCAGTCATTGATTGATCTGGCGGGCAAAAACAAGGATATAACGGCTATTACGGCAGCAATGCCCTCAGGTACGGGCTTGCAGAAATTCTCTAACGTATTCCCCGACCGCTGCTTTGATGTGGGCATAGCGGAGGAACACGCCGTAACTTTTGCGGCAGGCATGGCAGCGGCAGGCAAGAAACCTGTCGTGGCACTTTACTCTACTTTTTCACAGCGTGCCTACGATCAGATAATACACGATGTAGCTCTGCAAAAGCTGCCGGTCGTGTTCTGCCTCGACAGAGCAGGGCTGGTAGGCGAGGACGGGCCGACGCACCACGGAGTATTTGACATGGCTTATATGCGCCAGATACCGAATATGACGGTCATGGCCCCGAAGGATGAAAATGAACTGCGCCAAATGCTGAGCAGTGCGCTCAGCTATGATTCACCGGTCAGCATCCGCTATCCGCGCGGCAGTGCCTGCGGCGTGAAGATCCAAGAAGAATTTTCGCCGCTGGAGCGCGGCAGAGGCGAAGTGCTGACTGAAGGCAAAGACGCAGCTATAATCGCTGTCGGCTCGATGGTGGCAAATTCACTAAAGGCAGCGGAATTATTGAAAGAAAAAGGCATATCCGTCAGTGTAATAAATGCTAGATTCATCAAGCCGCTGGACAGAGATTTAATCTTGAAGGCAGCTGATGAGCACAACTGCATAATCACGGCTGAAGAAGGCGTGCTCGCGGGCGGCTTCGGCTCAGCAGCGGCAGAGCTGCTTGCCGATGAAGGCAAAAGCAATCGCTTGCTGCGCTTGGGAATCAAAGATGAATTCATCGAGCAGGGTACGAGGGCTGAACTGCTGGCAGAATGCGGGCTTGATGATAAGTCCATCGCTGACAGTGTAGAAAAATTCATAGAGAATAAATAAGATGCAGTAAAAAAGCTAATAGATAGGAAGATTTGATGGCGAAAAAACGTTTGGACAATCTGATGGTGGAACGCCAGCTGGAGACGAGCCGCGAACGTGCCAAGCGCACGATAATGGCAGGGCTGGTGCTCGTAAACGGACAGAAAGTGGACAAGGCGGGCACGATGGTCAAGGAGGATGCCGTGCTGCGCGTGCTGGGCGATACGCTGAAATACGTCAGCCGCGGCGGCTTGAAGCTGGAAAAGGCAATGAAGGAATTCAAGCTGGATTTGAACGGCTTGACGACTGCCGATATCGGAGCTTCTACCGGTGGATTTACGGACTGTATGCTGCAAAACGGAGCAAAAAAAGTATTTGCTATCGACGTAGGATACGGTCAGCTTGCCTGGTCGCTGCGCACGGATGAGCGCGTGGTCAACATGGAGCGCACCAATATCCGCTACGTCAAGCCGGAGGATATCGGCGAGCTGATTGATTTTGCCTCGATTGACGTGGCATTCATCTCGCTGGACAAGGTGCTGCCGATAGTAAAAACGCTGCTGGCTGAACATGGACAGGTAACTGCCTTGATAAAGCCGCAGTTTGAAGCCGGACGGGAAAAAGTCGGCAAAAAAGGCGTGGTCAGAGATCCGGCAGTGCATGAAGAAGTCGTGCACAAGGTCGTAGAGCTTAGCCGCAGCCTGGGCTTTGAGCCGCGGAAGCTGACGTTTTCACCGGTCAAGGGACCGGAAGGCAATATAGAATATCTGATACTGCTGGATTTTAACACCGCTGTGCCGAGCGATATAGATGATGATATGGTTAAAGAAGTCGTAGCACAGGCGCACGGCAGCCTGGATAAGTGAGGAGGAGAGCTTCGATTTGAAGATAGCTGTTTATCCTAATACGATGAAATCAGGGGCGGGCATGCTGCTGGAGCGCATAATAAAATTCGCTGATGCGCATGGTATAACGCTGTGCCTGCCGCCCAAGGAAGGGAAATTCTTCTACCACGAAGAATTGATCTGCGAAAATATCGACGAAGAACATATAGATGTAGCCATAAGCATAGGCGGCGACGGCACTTTGCTGGGGCTGTGCCGCACGATGGCACGCAAGGGAGTGCCTGTCTGCGGTGTCAATATAGGCCGGCTGGGTTTTCTGGCGGATATCGAGCCGGAAGAGCTGGAAGTCTGCCTGATGAAAATCGTGAACAAGGAGTACATGATTGAAAATAGGCTGATGCTGGCGGGCTACATCAATCACGATGAAAAAACACGCTGCGTAGGCTACGCTGTCAACGATATAGTAGTCAGCAAGAGCGGCGTTTCCCGTATGCTGCACTTCGGCTTGGAAGTAAATGATCTTTCGGTCAACAACTACCAGTCTGACGGGCTTATAATATCCACACCGACCGGTTCCACGGCTTATTCACTGTCGGCAGGAGGTCCTATTTTAAATCCCAAGGTCAAAGCGATCATTCTCACGCCTATCTGTCCCCATTCGTTTTACATCCGCCCGATGGTAATCGATGAAGACAGCGTTATCAAGGTGAATATACTGAACATCATCAGCATTGAACACGGCGTGCGCCTCACCTTTGACGGACAGGTCAGCATGAGGCTGGAACCGGGAGATAAAGTGCAGATAACGAAAGCGGATTTTCCGGCGCAGATAGTCCGCTTCAAGAATAAAAATTTCTACAAGACGCTCAATGATAAATTGTGCGTCAGCAGGGAGCTGTAAAAGTGCAGACGCTATGCAGCGCAGTGCAGCTCTCGCATCTGCTCATCTGCAAGGCTCTGGAGAGTGCCAAGGTGATAGTCGATGCCACCGCCGGAAATGGCAGCGATACATTGTTCTTGGCAAAGTACGCGCCGAAGGACAGCCTGATCTACGCCTTTGATATACAGCAGGCGGCACTTGACGAAACCGGGCTGAAATTGGAGCAGGCAGGCTTTGGCAGGACGAGAGCTGTGCTTATTCACGATTCACACGAAAAAATAGATGAGTATATTTCATCAAAGATAGATTTAGCAATGTTCAATCTGGGCTACCTGCCAGGCGGCGACCACGCGCTGACAACGCACACTGAAAGCACTATTGCTGCTTTGAAAAAGGTACTTGAAAAGCTCAGTGTAAACGGGCATATCGCACTCGCCGTCTATCCGGGACACGCTGAAGGCAGAAGGGAGGCTGCGGCGGTAAAGTCGTTTGCTGAGGCTCTGTCAAAGAAATACTATACGGCAGGATGGTATGAAATGGTAAATCACGGCACAAATGCACCTGCGCTGTGCTGGATTGAAAAGGTTGGTGAAGACTTTGAAATCTGCAAGACACGCGAGGATTAAGGAGATCATCGAGCACTCGGTGATCGAGACGCAGGAAGATCTGGCGGCGGCACTGAAGAAACAGCATATAATCGTAACACAGGCCACCGTATCGCGCGACATCAAAGAACTGATGCTCGTCAAAGTGCCCACGGGCGACGGCAGGTACAGATATGCTTACCCTGCCGACAAGGAGATAATCTATTCCAAGAACAGGATGCTGAATCTATTCCGAGATTCGGTACTGAGCTTGAACTACAGTGAGAATATCATCGTGGTCAAGACGCTGCCGGGAGCAGCTAATGCGGTAGCTTCGACCTTGGATTACGCCAAGTGGCCGGAGATAATCGGCACAGTGGCAGGCGATGACAGCATACTCGTCGTCGTCAAGCCGATGTCAGCAGTAGAGGACATCATGAAAAAATTGCAGGATATGCTTAATTAAGTGAGGTAGCAGAATCAATGTTAAAGACACTTTCGATTTGGAATTTCGCATTGATCGAGCACATTCAGATAGAATTTGACAAGGGGCTTAACATTCTCACAGGCGAAACCGGAGCAGGCAAATCCATACTGCTCGGTGCGCTCGGCATGGTGATAGGCAGGCGCACGAATGCAGAGGCTATAAGAAGCGGCTGCGACTTCATGCGTGCAGAAGCCGTTTTTTCACTTGAGGAGAACAGCCCTGTACGCGCTTTTCTCGACGAGAGCGGTATTTTGACGGAAGAAGATGAAGTCATAATCGCGCGCCAGATAACGGCATCAGGCAGAAATTCCGTGCAGGTGAACGGCTGCCATACGACGATGGCAGTGCTGCGCCGGCTCGGCGAAATGCTCGTGGATATTCACGGACAGCACGCCAATCAGTCATTGCTGCGCCCGGCTCAGCAGCTGCAGATAGTCGATGAGTACGGCGGAGAGGAGATAGCACATCGCAAGGCGCAGTACCGCCGCTTTTACGATGAATGGCTAGCCATCAAGCAGAAATTGGACAAGAGCCGCGTCAATACGCAGGAGATGGCACAGCGGCTCGATATGCTCAACTGGCAGATAAAGGAAATTGAAAGTGCCAAATTGACAGCCGGTGAAGATGAGCAGCTGGAAGCGGATATCAAGGTCTTAGCCAATGCCGAGAAGATTTCACTGCTGGCGCAGGATGCGTACCGTCTGCTCTACGAAGGCGAGGACGGCAGATACGCTGTTCTAAGCTCGCTGGCTCAGATACGCAAGGACATGGAATCGCTCGCCCAGTACGATGAACAGATGGATAAAGTCCGTCAGTCAGTGGAAGAAGCGTATATTCAGCTGCAAGACAGCGCGGAGGAAATACGCGGCTACGGCGAGTCGCTCGACTACAATCCGCAGAAGCTCGATATGATGCAGTCTAGGCTCGATGAAATAGATAAGCTGCGCCGCAAATACGGCAATGATATCGCTGAAATTCTCGCTTACCGCGACAAGGCAAAGCAGGAACTGGACTACATCGAAAATTATGATAGCAATATTGAGCAGATGGAGCAGGATTTAGCCGCGGCAAAAGAGAAGTTAAAACAACAGGCAGAGGCACTGCACGAACTGCGGCGCATCAGCGGAGCGAAGCTCGCGCACGACATAGTTGAAGAACTGCATTCTCTGGCAATGGAGGATGCACGAATGGAAATTACGCCGCGCAGTATGGATTCATTCACGGAAAACGGCAGCGACGAGATAGAAATATTATTTTCGGCTAACTTGGGCGAAGATTTGCGGGAATTATCAAAAATCATATCCGGCGGCGAATTGTCGCGCATCGCGCTCGCTCTAAAGACGCTGACGGCGCGGCACGATGATGTAGGCCTGATGGTATTCGATGAAGTGGATGCCGGTGTCGGCGGCAAGACGGCGCAGATGATGGCGGAAAAGATAGCCCACATCGCGCTTTACCGTCAAGTCATCTGCATAACGCATCTGCCGCAGATAGCAGCGATGGCGGACGCTCATTTCTACATCAGCAAAGAGGTGCGCGACAATAAGACGTTTACCGGCATCAAGGAAATAGATTACGGTGCGCGGCTGGCGGAAATCGCCCGCATGGCATCAGGCACGGAACTGACGCAGGCTTCCATGGAAAATGCGGAGGAAATGCTCGCCAATGCCCGCCGCAGAAAAGATTTGCTTCATAGAGCATAAATTACAGTTTACAACAACTGTATTATCATTTCCGGGCGTAAGACCCCTAGATTTATCGGGGATATAAGTCCGATAAATTTTTAAGGTTCGATGCCTTAAAAATTTATGTTTCTACATCATGTGTCATATGCTAAAATGTATATAGCAGTTAGACTTCTGCTTAAACAAAAACGTATTTTAATCAACAGTCCTAGAGCTGTTTTAGGAAGTACTCTCCTTTGCCGCAGCACGACACAACAAGTGAATCGCGACGGGTATAAAAGAAGTGCAACGAATTAAAGTAAGCAGAACTTCAAATACGAAGAACTGTGTAGAGGGCTTTTGGCAAGCCCTTTGAGAATAAAAGTCAGCTGATAAATTTGGCTGAGCTTCTCAAGAATCCCCCGCCTTTAGGCATGGGGAGTGTCAAATTTCAGCTAAGTGAAGGGAGCGATAATAATGATTAGATTTGACTATTACGGACATGCTTGCTTTGTGCTCGACAACGGCAAGGACAGACTGCTGTTTGACCCGTTCTTGACGGACAATCCGCAGGCGACGATCGCGGCTAAAGACGTGGATTGCAATTACATCCTGCTGACGCATGCTCACGGCGATCATTTCGGCGATGCTGTGGAAATCGCTAAGCGCACAAATGCAAAAGTCATTGCCATTCCTGAGATTTTAGGGTTGTTCGGCAATTATGAAAATGTACACGGCATGAACTTGGGCGGCTCATTCGCTTTCCCGTTCGGCATTGTTACGATGGTGCCGGCACTGCACAGTTCCGGTGTTGCCGGCGGCGTAGCGTGCGGTTTCTTCATCCGTTTTATCAATGAAGATGATGACGATTTGACTGTTTATTATTCCGGCGATACGGCTCTATTCAGCGATATGAAATTGATCGGCGAACGGAGAAAAATAGATTATGCTATCCTGCCGATCGGCGACAATTATACTATGGGCGTAAACGATGCAGCTAAGGCTGTCCAGCTGCTCAAGCCCCATTACGCAATCCCTATTCACTGCGGCACTTGGCCGGTCATCAAGCAGTATCCCAGCATGTTCAAATCCCATGCAGAAAGCATCTCCCATTCGCTTGTCGTGCTGGTAAAACCGGGTGAATCACTGGATATGGTCAAATAATGCCGACGGATGCAAGAGAAAAATTAATCGTCATCCTCGGCCCTACAGCTGTAGGCAAGACACAGCTCAGCATAGACTTGGCAAAGGCGCTGGATACGGAGATAATCTCCGGGGACAGTATGCTGGTCTACAAGGGCTTTGACATCGGCACGGCAAAGCCGACGGCGCAGGAGACGGACGGCGTTGTCCACCACCTCATAGATATCTTGGAGGCGCAGGAAAATTTCAATGTCGCCGACTTTCATCAGCTTGTAAAGCCAATTATCAGCCGGCTCAATCAGCAGGGAAAAGTGCCTATACTAGCAGGCGGCACAGGGCTTTATGTAAAATCGCTGCTGGAAGGATATATTTTCAATGAAACGTCCGGCGACCCGGCTTACCGCGAATATCTGGAATCGCTGGCAGCACAGCATGGCAGGCAGTACGTCTACGATATGCTGGTGCAGGCTGACCCGCAGACGGCACAGCGGCTCCACATAAATAATTTTCAGCGCATCATCCGCGCCCTGGAAGTACATCACCTCGGCAATGAACAGATTTCCCGATCAAGCTATTTTGCCGAGACGGGCAAGTTAGTTTACGATGTGTACGTCATCGGGCTGAGGCGCGAGCGCGCGGCACTTTATGAACGCATCAACAAACGCGTGGATATGATGATGGCAGGCGGCTTTATCGAAGAAGTAAAGCAGCTCAAGGCAGGCGGCGTAAAAAATGACTGGCAGCCGATGAAGGGCATAGGCTACAGAGAGATGGCGGCATATATCGACGGTGCTGTTTCACTGGATGATGCTGTAGAGGAAATGAAGAAGGCAACGCGCCATTTTGCCAAGCGTCAATTCACTTGGTATAAGAAGATGCCGTATGTGAATTGGTACGATGTCGACAAAATGAAATATAAAGATTTGGTAAACATAACTTTCAAGCATTGCAAGAACTTCGCATTTAAGGTAGAATAGATAGGTGAAATGATAAATCTAGCTTATCAGATGATTATCAAGCAGGCGTTATCTGCGCCAAATCAAAATAACGGAGGACCTTGTGATGCCAAATAAGTCGATCAATCTGCAGGATGTATTTCTCAATCAGGTAAGAAAAGAAAATGTAGGTGTGATAATCCATTTGACGAACGGCTTCCAGCTGCGCGGCAATGTAAGAGGATTTGATAACTTCACCGTAATCCTGGATTCTGCCGGCAAGCAGATGATGGTATACAAACACGCTATCTCGACGATCACGCCGATGCAGCCGCTGAAAAATACCTTCCAGGATAATAAAAAACCTGCCGCTGCACCTGCACCTGTAGAAAAACCTGCTAATTGATTCCTGCCTAAATCAATGCACAGGCTGAACTGAAAACGGGCCGTTTCACTGTTGATTTAAATCATGCAGTGAGACGGCTTTTTCGTTTGACAAAAAATGTAAAAGTAATAAAATATATATGTACTGTAATTTGGAGATGGAAAGCTGTCCATTATATATAGATTCAAATGTACGGGAGGATTTATTTTATGACTGTATCATCCAAGAGTAGCAGTCCGTACCGATGGATTGTGCTGCTGTTTTTATTTTCTGCTTTTACATTGCAGTTTTCGACGTATTTATCTTGGAATCCCTTCATACCGCTCGCGGGGAACTTATTTGGCTTTACGGCATCTCAAAGTGCGCTGATCGTTGCGGCAGTGGCGTTCGGGCGCATGATGTTTCAGATACCGGGCGGCATGGTCGTGGACCTGTTTTCTGCCAAGCGGCTTTTGATACTGAGCATGGTCATATTGTCCTTGTGCACGGCTCTGGTGGGAATCAGCGGCAGCTACGCCGGCATATTAGCAGGACAGCTCTGCATTGGCATGGCGGGCGTGGTGGTCATGCCGCTGTGCATCAAAGTGGTCATTGAATATTTTCCGCCGGAGGAAACGGATGTCGTCTCAGGCGTGCTAAACTCTGCGGCGAGCGTGGCGGTTATATTGACTAATGTGCTGATACCGTTTGCCGTGGTGAACTGGACTTGGAACAGTGCTTTTTATCTGATGGGCACGGGCTGTGCTGTCATTGCCGTGCTAATAGGCTTTTTTCTAAAGCTGCCTGCCGACAGGGCGAAATCCGGCAGGAAGAAGATACAGCTCAAGCAGTTTACGGATTTGATAAAAGACAAGCGGTTTCTGCTGGCGATGGCGGCTCATGCGGGAGCTATCTACACGACCTGGGGCATTAACAGCTGGCTGGCTATGTATCTGTCCAAGAGCGCGGGGCTGGATACGGAGACGGTCAGCCAGATGATGCTGCTGTTCGGCGTATGCGGCTGCGTCAGCATGGCGTGTGCAGGGCTGTTCACTCGCGGCAGCTTTAAGAAAAGATGCGTATTTTTACTCGTAATATTCTCAAGCACATTGGCTATGCTGCTGATTTTGCCCTTGATTAAAAATGAGCTGCTGCTATGGGGCTATGCTGCTCTGTTCGGCATAATCGCTTTTGCTCATTTCGGGCCGCTCAATATATTCGTTTCCAATCTGGTGGAACAGAGAGTGTTTGCCACGGCTATGGCAATTTCTATTTTCACCTGGCAGATAGCTTCTATAACACAATCGCTGATAATCGGCAGGATACTGGATTTCATATCAGGAGATATAGCCTATCATTTGATATTCATGATAATCGGCTTAGGCTCAGTGTCGGGATGCCTTGCGATGGGCAGAGCACTGCACTACGGCAGGAGAATCAGGCGTGCTTACAGCAGCCGT